>DASZMF010000645.1:0-3832 GCA_035552035.1 Candidatus Angelobacter sp. | reverse complement strand
CAATTTTTAGGTGATATGAAATTGTGTTTGTGACCTCCTTTCCACTGCCTTGGCAGTGCACTGCAAAATTGACTTAAGCTCCAAGAGCGTTATTCAGGGAACACCGTTGCCGTTCCGCGAACGCCTTCTGGGGTTTTTCTGCTGAAAAAATTGCCAGGCCAATCCGTATCCGTGCGATCAATTCAACACGCACGTGGATCCATGGCTTGTGGGGGTTGGTGGGAGTTCTTTCCGCAACGCCGCTGAGAATTAACATCGTCATCATCCTTTCCCGTCCGGAAGCATCTTGCTTCGGGAAAAATCCACTCGTGTGCCTTTGGCACACGCAGCTAGCGGAATAACCGCTGCATCAATACTTTGTCCTGTGAGTGGAGTGTGTGCACGCGCGCCGGGTCAAGTGAATCAACCACCTTGGCAGTGGGAATTCCAAAAGGAAAGCTGGCTATCTACTCGCGGAGTTTCACGCTAGGAGCCGGGTGTTCAAGCTTGCCAAATGGGTCCTATAGTTCTGCCGATCAGGGCCGTTGCACGACGGTCCACCCAGGAACCTGAAAACGTTCTTTCAGTATTGATGTTTTGGCGGGGAAGTGGTCTGTGCTATCTGACCAGCGCGTGAGTGACCCGGAAGAACATCAAAGCCGTCGATGAACAGAGAATGCGCCCGTGAGATTAGAAGAGAATTAATCCAAGATTAAATTCGCTAAGAAACCAATCAAATTGAATTTTGTGCGCACGCACCATTTTGGGAAAATCAGAAAATTCAAAAATAAGTTTTCTTTGTGTTTGCGTTCGCGCCGAAAAAGAAGTTGGGTGATTGTTTTTACAAACAACTACCCAACTTCAAAAAAGTCTCGCAGTCTGAAATGCCAATTGGTTGCGAAACTTCCTGGCCGCGCTCCAGGAATCTTTTTCTGGGGAGAAAATCAAGAGAGATTGAAGAGAAGGCAGAACGCGTGGCGCTTCTGTATTGGCCGATCGAGGTTGAGTGCGGGGAAGCGTATTCAATTCCTGCTGGGCTATTCCGTCCGCGAACCGTGCTAAAGCAAGCGGGCCTGCGATCACCCTGAAACGGCTTTCGAACATCCATGCGTTCGAAAACTGTGTAAAGCTTTCGCGGCTTTCGCGGGGAGCAACTCCCAGGCAAATGGCGAACGTCCGCGCGTAATTCAGCGCCATTCCACAGATGAAATACAGGTGCATATAAATGAAGCTGGCGGAAAAGCCGCAAGATTGGAATTACTCTGCCGCAGTCCCCAGAAGCATTCAAGTCATCGGTGCAATGGGTGCGACTATGAGACTGCCATCTGAGAAGCAGATTAAAACAACATTAAAGATTCAAAGGATTGAAAGTACTTTTGTCCTTAGAGAGAAGTCTGCAAGTGTTTGCATTAATGTGATTTGTTTATGCAAAGGATTTTATGGACTTCAGCGCCGAACCCGACTTTTCTACGCGGATTCTAAGAAAAGAAGTTGGGTAATCTAGCGGGGAATTACCCAACCTCAGCGCTCCGACAAACACAAGGCCGTTATCGAAAAAACCTGTCCGTCGATCAGGGAAACGTCCATTAGTGTTGCGGAAACCAAAATTCAGCACTAAACGGGTTGCGGATCCTTGGGCCTAAATCATGGACTAACAAAGCATGGGTTCACACAATCTCTAATCGTTCCGGATTACAGAGAGACCGTGTGCGAAACACCTACAGCAAAATTTGGGTAATACGTTTGGAAAGAAGTTGAACTGCCGAGGCGCTGGTAGACGCCTCGGCAATTCGTGTTTGCGTCACTTCGGTTGAATGGTGACTGGGAACGAGTTGTTGTTTGCGTTCGTATCCTGCGCACCGGAAGTAGCTGTTCCGGTGGTTGTGAACGAACCTGCCTGAGTGACTGCCACGACGTAAGTAACAATCATTGTCTGTCCGCCCGGCAAAGTTGCCGTGAGGCAATCGAGCGTACCACCCAGTCCCGGTGGCGGCAATGTGCAGCTTCCGGTACTGGTATTGGCGCTGATCAGCTGGAACGTCGCCGGCAGCTGGGCTTCAAACGCTACGTTCGGAGCTGTCGCGTTACCGGTGTTGTTCTTAATCTGCCAGGTAAAGGTCACGTTCGATCCCACGGCAGGTCCGCCGTTGTTCGAAGAACCCCCAACCTGAATATCGGCACTCACATTTCCAGTTCCACTATTAATGCCGGTGTGGAAGCTGGCGGTATTGTTGCCTGTATTCGGATCAGTCGCTTTCACGTTGCCGAGCAGATCACGCAGAGTGATGGTGGCTGAGTTGGTAATAGCTGAAGCGCCCATGGCAACGGTGACTTTTACCGTGGCAGAGGTGCCTGCATGCATTCCGCCCAGCGTGCAGCTGAAGAGAGTGCCAGCGATCGTGCAAACGCCCTGTGTTGTCGAAGCCGAAACGAACGGCGCCGGCAGGTTATCCGCCAGAGTTACGCTCGGGGCATCGCCAGGACCGTTATTGCTTACGGTCATGGTGAAGGTCGCGAACGATCCAGCGTTGAGTGAAGACGATCCGGTCATTGCAATCGCGATGTCCTGACTATCTGGAACACTCGGAGTCACGGCGTTTGAAGGCAGTGAAGCCGGGCTGTTTCCAGCTGTGGTGGTGGCGACAACCTCGAAGTTGTAGGTAGCGCCGTTGAGCAGTCCGGTAAAGTTCAAACCAGTCTGGCTCGCAGGCACGGTTACGTTGCCGGCAGAGGCGCAACCTGGATTGCAAATCTGCGCGATCACTGTATAGCTGGTAATCGGCTGTCCGCCATTGCTGGAAGGAGCAGACCACGCAACCTGAGCGGAAGCATTACCCGGCGTGGCTACAACGCCAGTCGGTGCGCTAGGTGGAACTGGCGCCTGAGCTGTGATGGCAGCACTCAGAATAGAGAACTGGCTGGTGCCGAATGAGTTCGCGGCGGCCACCTGGAACTCCACTGCAACTCCCAGAGGCAACCCGACAACCTGAACGGAATTCGGAGGAATGCCGTTGGCTGCTGCCGGAACTGGTGTGTCACCGATGGCTGGCGTGGTGCCGTCAGATGCAAGGACCGTATGCACAACAAAGCTGGTAAGCTGCTGTCCGTTTGAACCAGGAATCCAGCTAACGATTGCTGCGCCAGTAAGCGCACCGGCTGGAGTCACGTTGGTTACATGAATCGCTGTTGGGATTGCCGGTGGTGCGCCCGCGGGCGGTTGTGGGGTAACTTGCCAAATTGCTCCGGCACCATTGATCTGGCCTTGTGTGCAATCTGAACCTACATAGACTGTCTCATTGGCTAGATTACTGGTATCGATCGTTACACCGGTGATAAAGCAGAAGGTTCCACCAAATTGCGGCGTTACCGTCAGGTTGTTGACATCACTTGCATTGGTCACTCGCACCGTGCTGCCGAGGGACGACGCAAAAAGCGTATTTCCTGGAAACGTGGTGTTGGGGCCGTTGTAAGTGAAATCGCTCACCAGACCAGCTTGGGGACCGGGAGCAAAAGTGCCCAGGATTTCAGTTCCGATTCCGACAACTGGGCCGCAAGCCTGATTGCCGTTTGCCGGCGTCAAGCATTGATCAGCGTTGTCTTTGAACCACGGGCTGATATTGTCAGCGCCGAACAGTGTGTGGCCGATCCAGGCGAGTCCAAAGGTATGGCCGGCTGCACCACCCGCGCCAAGCCTTGCGTCTGCAGCAAAGATTGGAACCTGAATGCCTGCGCAATCAGCATCGCTGCTGGGATCAAACGTAGAAGGATTGTTAATACGGGCAATCGTGCCGTTACGAATCCAGCCAATGTACAGATTGCCGTCTGGACCGAGTGTAGCGGAAGACATCTGCAC
>DASZMF010000644.1:0-1984 GCA_035552035.1 Candidatus Angelobacter sp. | reverse complement strand
CATTAATTCGTTGGCGGCAATATCTTCCACCAGCATTTGCTGCGCTTCTTCGACTAATGTGACTTTGATCTGGTGCAATCCTTGCGGAGCAATGGCTTCAAACTTCTGCTGCATGCGGCGAATGGCCCAGAAAAGATTCACGGCGGTGGGGCGTGTTTCTCCCATGGTCCGGCAGATCTGGCCGAATTCATTGCGCAGCGTAGAGACGTCCGGCGCGGCGGATTGTTTTACGCCCAGGGCAATTCCCATGGCTGCGGCCACGCCAATAGCGGGCGCGCCGCGCACAATCATATCCCGGATGGCCGTGGCCACTTCCTGATATGTGGCGCAGGTTACGTAAACTTCTTCCGTGGGCAGCAGCGTCTGGTCAATAAAGCGGACGCCATGGCTGGTCCATTCAAGTGTTTTGATCATTGCTTAGATTGTAATGGGTGAGGCGGATTCGATGCCATGGCGAACGCGCAGGGCAAATTCCCCGTGAGCACGGGGCAAGAGCGGTGAGGGACGGCTAGTTGGGCCGCCGCTCTACTACTTGTTCATCGATAATCACAAACTGTGCCGGGCAGATGCTGGAGCCGCAGATCACAGGAACTACGCCGCGCATCTGCCGCCGGGTAATCAGTCCGAGCGTGCCACACTGCGGGCAGGAGAGAACGGCCCAGTAAGGATCATCCAACTCGCCAACCTTGCCGGCATTTTCCAGGACGAAGATGCTGCCGGGTTCCATCTGCTCAGGAAGCCATTCCGTGATGATGCTTAATTCCGCCACCATAGTTACCTCCGCCAATATGCTTCTCCTTGAACTTTCGTCGTGCGAATACGTCTTGCGGTTATGATGCCCGTTTTTTACTTGCGGTACGCGCGGCTTGTTTTTGCGCCGGACGCCGGTTGAATATTTCTGACCGGACCTCTTTTACCGTGTCACTCAGGCAGATGCCCAGCAGCGGCTGGCGCGAGTTCTTGAGTATGTCAATGATCTGGCGCTCAGAGTTTTCCAGGTAAATCCGTTTCCCGTCGGTCAATAAGTGGTATTCCGAGCCATTGCTAACCGCCTGGGCCAGCCTGCCGCCAAATTCTTTTTGCAGGAATTTCATGATGCTGCGGACCCGCTGCAAGGGAAATCCCTTGCGCCGTAAAGCGCAAATCACCGCGACTTCGGTGACATCGTCAAAGGAATACATGCGGCAGCGGCCTTCGCGGTGGGGCTGCACGATGCCGCGTTCGTCCCACCACTGGAGTTGGCGTGGCGTGATGCCCGTGAGCTTGACTACCTGCGCCGATGTGAAGCGTTCGTCCATATTTCAAAAGACATGACTGACAAGAAATGTTTTAAACATTTCTGCACGTAAATGTTTCGAATATTGTAAGAGTGTTATCGAGAAAGTCAACAGGAATCAGCGTAAGAAATTAGAGTCGCTGGACTCTTCAGGAAAGGTAGAGGGCAGTGAGGAAAAGAACGAAACGGTAAATATCCAGAACGTAATGAAATGAAGCTGTGAGAATGGCTGCCTTGACCAGCGATAAGAGGATGGAATCGCGGTAGACAGCGTGCATGGCCAGAGTTGTATAGCCCACCAGAATCAGCAATGCGACGGGGAAGAGCGCATTGTCTGAATTGAGATAAGCAAGGGCCACGCCATGGTGCTGGGCAAACCTGTATATCTGCGCGGTGCCGCCGTAGAAGCCAATAAAAAGGGCGACCAGCCAAAATGCTGTGAAGTGCAGACTAAAGACCAGGTGCTGGCCAAAAAATTGTTTTTTGCGCCACTGCATTAGCGCCAGGACAAGCGCAAACAGCGGGACCATAAGCATCACAAGGGACCGGGCTTGAACATCGACCACGTGATCAAAAGAGTGGGAGAACTGCTCCAGCGTTACGCCCTTGGCGGCAATACGGTCAGCCACCATCCGTGACGCAAGATGTTTGTAAGACATCATGTGCGTCTGAATAGCCAGAGTGGTGCGCAGGCCAGACCATCCCATA
>DASZMF010000643.1:0-1831 GCA_035552035.1 Candidatus Angelobacter sp. | reverse complement strand
CTGGTTGCAGGCACGGCGTGGCCGTACGGCTCGGTTGAGAATTGGAGAGATCGAAGCGGATGTACGAACGGCTGAAGAGCTTTCGCGGGTTATTAAAATTGCCAAGTGCTACCAGGAAGTCACGGACAACGAGTCCTAAGTCGACTCCTCGATCCTTCCATCAAAAACTGACGATTTGAATTGCCTATTGCAGCCATGCCAGCAAGATGTTGGGCGCGCAGCCAAGCAGAACGACGCTAAACGCAATCAGGCATATAGCGACCTGGCTAACAACCGGCGTTCGTATTGGGCTTGCTTCGGCGGGCGGATCGGCAATATATATCCGCTTGAGCACCTGCAGGTAATAGTAGAGTGACACGGCGCTCATCGCGATCGCGAGAATCACCAGCCAGAGCAGGCCAAACGTTTTTGGTTCGGCTGCCAGCGTCGAGGTGAACAGATAAAATTTTCCGAAGAATCCGGCCAACGGTGGAATGCCTGCAAGGGAGAGCAGAAAAATCATCATGCAAAAAGACAGCACGGGTGCGCGCCGGCTGAGTCCAGAAAAATCGGAAAGTTTATCGCTGCCCATTTTGGCTTCCACGACAGCCACGACGCCAAATGCGCCAATGGTCGTTAGCGCATAAGTCAGGGCATAGTAGAGCAGCGCGCCAAAGCTCTGTTCGGTGTGCGATACGAGAGCAAGCAGCATGTAACCGACGTGGGCAATCGCCGAATAGGCAAGCAAACGCCGCACGCTGGTTTGCATAATGGCTACAAGGTTTCCCAGCACTATCGAAAGTGCGGCAACAAATGCGATTACCTGGACCCAGCCCGGCACGTGGCTTCCCCAGGCGCTGCTGCCTTCTGCTCCTGCAAAACCGATCACCATCACCTGATAGAAGATGACAAGGCCGGCAACTTTTGCACTGGAGGCAATCAGCGCTGCACTGGATGTTGGAGCACCTTCATAGACATCTGGCGCCCAAAAATGAAACGGAACCGCTGCAACTTTGAATCCAAATCCGATGACGGTCATTACAATCGCGACGGCCAGAAGCGGATCCAGAGAGGGAGCTTTGGTTGCTTCAGCTATTCGCGTGAGGTTTGTTGAGCCGGACAAACCATAGAGAAGACTGAACCCAAAGAGCGTGAATGCTGCCGACGCTCCACCGAATAGAAAATACTTCAAAGCAGCCTCGGCCGATTTGGCGCTGCGCTTATTGAAGGCCGCGAGGATGTAAAGCGACAGGCTCAACAGTTCCAGCGCAATGAAGATCAGAAGAATATTTTGTGAACTCACCAGGAACATCATGCCGGTTGTCGCAAACAGGATGAGGGCCAGATATTCACCGACGTGAGCGGTGAAGGTCGACTCTATCGATATCAAAATCACAAAAATCGTTAAGACGAGTAACGCGATTTGAACCAGCTGTGTCTGCGGGCTAACCACAAGCATTCCATCGAAGACGTTTGCTCGCTGCGACGCAATCAACATCCAGATGGCTGCACCTACACAGCCGATGCACGAAATCACAGCGCTAATGGTGAAGCGAGTCCGCGTCTCCATGCCGCGCATGAACAGGAGATCAACTGACAGCACACTCAACGCAGCGACAATAATGATTACTTCCGGCACAACCAGTTGGAACAATGCCGAATACCCCGCCACGATCATTGCCAGTTACCTTTCCGCAGGCCTTCGAACAGCGGCGAACTCAAGGCTGGAATGATTCGGTTCAGGATCAACTGCGGATAGAGTCCTATGGTCAAACTTACGACTATCAAAATCGCAGCACCGATGCGTTCGGGAATTGAAATCGGCGGCAGAGGGCGATGTGGTTTGCCGGAT
>DASZMF010000642.1:0-1902 GCA_035552035.1 Candidatus Angelobacter sp. | reverse complement strand
CACGACCCAGCCTGCAACCTGTCTGCACCAGATTCCTCCCTTGGAGCATACCGCCTCAGAACTTGCATTTCTTATTCATGCCATCTCTGTGGTTCAAGGTTTTGGTTTTGCCATTTCACTGAAGGCTGCAACAATCAATTCTGGCTGATCAAGATGCACCCAATGCGCGCTTTTGGCGGCGATGATGTGTTTGCCTTGCGCGGAATGGTCTGCGATGGCTCGGTGTTCTGCCATGCGAACAGCTGGCTGATGTGCGCCGGAAATTACTGTTACCGGAATATGCGCGGGGATCTCACAGCTTGCAGCTTCAACGGCGCAGGTCGGTAAAGACTGGATGTAGCGCGCCATGGTCCAGAAAAATTTACCGTTGCTCCAGCGTTCGCGAATCAGGCGCATGGTTTGCGGCGGCAATTTAGAAAGCTCACCTAAGATCCGGCGGACTGTTTCAGAGGCCTTGCTACCGAAAGCTCCTAGCACGCCACGTGGCGCAGCACTACTGCCGCGTTGTAACAGCCATAGGCAGAAGCGAATAACGCCAAGTGATCCCAGTACCGCTCCGGCGCGAGAGAACCAGACGCCACGGCGAAGTTGCCAGCGCTGAGCGGAAGTCGGCCTAATCCATTCTTCCGGGGTCAACGGATCTACCAGGATCACCCCAGCCAACTCATCAGGGAAACGCTGGGCATAGACACGCACGATGTAGGCCCCAAATGAGTGTCCTATAAGAATGTAAGGTTTTGGCGGCTTGAGGGCGGTCACCAGGTCATGCAGGTCGCTGCTCAGGCGCTGCAGCGTACACTGGCCACCAGACGATGGGCTCCAGCCGAAGCCAGCCCGGTCATAGCTGTAGGCTGTAGTAAGCTCAGCCAGGCGCGGCTGCAGGATGCTCCAATTAAGAGATGTAGCCGCAATTCCCGCTTCCAGCACAAGGGTAGGCTTGCCGCTGCCCATCTGGCGGACATGCATTGTGCCGCTTGTGGTCTTAATAAGACTACCGGGCGCAGGAAACCTGCGAGCATCACTTTTTACGCATAAAAGCTGGACGATAGCTTGCACGAGCAAGACGGAGATAGCAATGATCACAATCCAAAAGAACAAGCCTTCATCTCCGATAGAGTTGCGTGGCGACAAGAAAATCAGTCTAGTACAAAACAGCATAGCCAGTGCGCATGTGTTATTAATCTTAAATCGGCCTAATGGTGGCTGGAAATTCTGGGATGGCGATTGAGTTGAAGTCCTTATGAAACGACGCGACTTTGTAAAACTGCTTTCGATTGGCGTTTCAGGCATTTTTATTCCTGCCAGTGGCCGGACGCGGGCAGCGTTCGCAGCCCAGAAGTCGGCCCCTGCAAAACCGGGCTATGAAGGCATTGCCAGGCTGCTGAAATATGTTGACCCTTTGCCCATCCCCAGCCATTTGCAGCCGGTGCGCGGGAAAGGGCGGCTGGAATATAAGGTCCGCATGATGCAGTTTCAGCAAAAGCTGCATTCCCAGCTGCAGCCTTCCACGTTGTGGGGCTATGAAGGTAAATATCCCGGGCCGGTGATTGAAGGCGTGGTGAACGAGCCGGTGTCAATTGAGTGGATCAACCAGCTGCCGGAGCAACATCTGTTTGAAATCGACACAAAAATTCATGGCGCTATGCCGCCAACACCGGCCGTGCGGACGGTGGCCCATTTGCACGGCGCCAACACAGCCTCTGACGATGACGGCCTGCCGGAGAAGTGGATTCGCCCCGGACATTCCGCGACTTATCACTATCCCAACAAGCAGCGCGCAGCCACGCTCTGGTACCACGATCACGCGCTGGGCATCACGCGGCTCAATAATTACGCGGGTTTATCGGGTTTGTACCTGCTGCGCGGCGAGGAAGAAAAGAGCCTCAACCTGCCGGCTGGGCC
>DASZMF010000641.1:0-2188 GCA_035552035.1 Candidatus Angelobacter sp. | reverse complement strand
ATTCCGCGCCCTCCGGCGCTGGATTCTCAAGCATGTTGCTTTGTTGCCCGCGTTGTTGGTGCCCGGGGCTAAAGCCCCTAGTTTTTGGAGCTAACGCGGCCCTGAAGGGCCGCTCTTCCACCATTGCGCTCTTCCACCATTGCGCTCTTCCACCATTGCGCTCTTCCACCCTTGCACTCTTCCACCATGCGCTCTTCCTGTAATGCGCTCTTACGGTGCTGGGTTCGACAGGCCATGGCTTCTAAGTATTGGCCGAAACATTTTGGCAGCAGGAGAGAATTTCCTCTTCGGTAAGGCAGCGGTCAGAGGATTTGGCGCGCTGAAAAATGCGGTCCACCAGATCTTCTGAGACAGTCATGCCTTTGCGCTCCAGCCAGAAAATTACATTGGATTTGCCGGACATGGGGCCGATCTCAATGATCTGCTCCAGACCGAAATAGTGCGAGGGCACGCCGGAGTAAACAGAGTTTGCCAGTTCGATATCGCCTTTGCGGAATGCCTTGATCACGGCCGCGGCGTGAACTCCTGTGGCTGTGCGGAAAGCGTCTTCACCCATCACCGGATAGTTGCGCGGGATAGGAACACCCGTGGATTCAGAGACAGCCAGGCAATAGTCCTTCAACCTGGTGAGGTCTTGTTCGGCCCAGGGAGAAACGCCCATGAGCTTGAGGTTGACCAGCATCTGATCCATCTGCGTGTTGCCGACGCGTTCGCCGATACCGAGAGCGGTGCCGTGCACGCAGTCTGCGCCAGCGGCCAGAGCTGCGAGAGAATTGGCGACGGCGAGTCCGCGGTCAGAGTGGCCATGCCAATCGACGCGAATATTCTGGCCGGAAGGCTGCACGACTTCATCCATCACAAAGCGGATCAGCGCATGCACGCCGCTGGGAGTGGAGTGACCTACTGTGTCACAGATGACGATGGCGGTGGCCCCGCAGTTGATGGCGGTGGAGTAGAGCCGCTTCACGGTTTCAGGATCGCAGCGCGAAGTGTCTTCGGTGACGTACATGACTTCCAGGCCCAGAGATTTTGCGTAGGTCACGGCATGTTCGGTGGTGCGCTGGAGAAAATCTTCTGTCCAGTTCTCGGTGAAGCGGCGGATGGGGCTGGAGCCGAGAAAGCACGCAACTTCAATGGCGATGCCGGCGCGCTGGGAAATTTCGGCGATCGGACGAATGTCATTCTCGTGGGTGCGGGCGGCGCAGTTGGGCTTGATCTTGAGGCGGCAGGTGGCGATCTCACGCGCGAGCAATTCCACGTCGGCCACGGCGCGCGGTCCGGCACCGGGCAGGCCGATATCAACGAAGTTGATGCCCAGGTCTTCCATCAAATGGAGGATCCGAAGTTTCTCTTCAATGGCAGGATCTTTTACGGAAGGCGATTGCAGGCCGTCGCGCAGGGATTCGTCATTGAGCAACACCTGCCGCACGGGCTTGAACGCAGCACCCGGAACGGTGTTCCAGTCGTAAATCAAATGAGAGTGTTTGAGCATAGGTTTATAAAGCTCCACGGCCGTTAGGTCGATTTTACTCTCAATGAAGATGCTGGCGGGCAGGGGATTTTGTACTTTTAAGGCGAAGAGGGTGACGGTTTATAAAATAAATTGCCGCAATTTCGAGGTTGCTGGAGAAAAGAAAAAGCTGCCCTGAAGGGCAGCCTTGATTGGTGCGCTGATGCTGGCGGTCTAGCGGTGATCTTTCCACACTTCATTGTGATCGCCATGAGCGTAGCCGGCTTCATAGGCTTCGCGGTCCGCGTCATTTTTCCATTTGTGCTCTTTGCGCTTGTGCTTATGGCCATCTTCCCAACCCTGTTTATAGTATTGGTTGGCGTAGAAACGGCTTTCGTCCTGATCATGATGGTCTTGCGCCACTGCTTCTTCGTGACGGTCCTGCGCTACTGCTGCGGAAACAGTTCCGAAACAACCAACTGCCATAACGAGCGCGAGCGCTCCCGATGTAATTTTCATTCATCCTCCATGTTGGCAGCTTGCATTCCATCACAAGACCGCACGAGAGGTAAGAACCAGATGAGGGGGTGGGAGTTGCCACTGCACTGCACCCATGTTGTGAGACACGAAATTAAGGGGGTGGAAGCTGTTCAATGAAGAATCATTGCGCAGCGGATTTGTTGTAGTCCACTCTCTGGGAAGCTGAGCGGAGGATAGGGCTCTGCGGGGACGCAACCC
>DASZMF010000640.1:0-7639 GCA_035552035.1 Candidatus Angelobacter sp. | reverse complement strand
ATAACTATCCTGAAGGCCAGACCGAGCAGATGGACGCGGTCAATAATCCTGAAGACGCCAGCGCGGGCAAGCGCCAGGTCCCATTCTCGCGCGAGCTTTACATTGAGCGCGATGATTTTCAAGAAGTCCCGCCTAAAGGCTACTACCGTCTTTCTCCGGGAAAAGAAGTGCGCCTGCGCTATGGATATCTCATCACTGCGCAGTCCGTGGTGAAGAACGATAAAGGTGAAGTGGTTGAGGTGCATGTGACGTATGATCCCGCAACGCGCGGCGGCAATGCACCCGATGGACGCAAGGTGAAATCCACGCTGCACTGGGTCTCCGCCGCTGACGCCTTGAGCGCCGAGGTCCGAATCTATGACAACCTTTTCAGCAAGGAAGATCCCAACGATGTTCCTGAAGGCCAGGAATTTACCGCGAACCTGAATCCAAACTCGCTGGAGATTGTGGCTGACGCCAAGCTGGAGCCATCACTCAAGACAGCGGAGCCGGGCATGCGCTGCCAGTTTGAGCGCCTGGGATATTTCTGCTTTGATCAGGATTCAAAGCCCGGAGCACTGGTCATCAATCGGACCGTGGCGCTGAAAGATACCTGGGCCCGCAAGCAGAAGTAATAGAGCATATGAAGTTGCACTCGTCACGGAGCTTAACCTTTGAGATATAGAAATCAGATTGCCGCGTTCGTGCTCTGCCTGCTCCTGGCTTCGCCGGTATTGGCCACGCAGATTACCGGAACGGTCACCAACGGCACCACTAACAAGCCTTCTGCTGGGGATGAAGTAGTTTTGCTCTCGCTCACCAGCGGCATGGACGAAGTGGCGCGCACCAAGACTGACAATCAGGGCCGCTATTCGCTCACTCTCCCAGACAATCAAACGCAACATTTGATCCGCGTCACGCGCCAGAGCGTAAGCTATTTCAAGTCAGTGCTTCCCGGCGCGGCCACGGCTGATGTGACGGTCTTTGACGCAGCCACCGAACTCAGTGGCGTCACCACGGTCGCGCGCGTGTTTCACTTTCAGGCCAGCAGCAGCAATCTGGATGTAAGCGACATGCACGTAATAAAAAATGATTCGCTGCCAGCCCGCAGCAAAATCGGCAACCAGACTTTTGCCGTCACCCTGCCAGACGGCGCGCAGCTGACTGAATCTTCCATCACCGGCCCCAGCGGTATGCCGCTGGCTGTAAGGCCTGTGCCTTCAGGAGCAAAAAATCGCTACGCTTTTGATTTTTCCATCCGTCCGGGTGAAACTAGGTTTGAAGTGGTTTACAAACTGTCTTACAGCGGACAGTACGAATTCTCTTTTACGCCTGACGCGCCGCTGAGCGAACTGGGCGTGCTGCTGCCCAAGAGCATCAAGTTCGCCGGAATCTCCACCAGCTTCAAGCAGGATTCTGACGAAGCCGGCCTTGCCGTCTTTTTTACCAAGAACGTGCCCGCTAATCAGCCGGTAAAGTTCTCGCTGGCCGGCGAAGGCCTGGTTCCACAAGAGGGGCCGCTGGAAGCGTCGAGCCCCAGCAGCGCACTGCCAGCCAGCGTCGCCGCGCCAGCCAATGCGTCTGTTACACAAAGCAGCGCTTTCTGGTATTTCGCCGGCGCTATCCTGGGCGTGATGGTGGGCATAGCGTTGGTGATTTGGCGCAAATCTAAACGGACAAAATCTTCTGCCGGCAGTCCCAACATTTCCAAGCCAAATAGCTCGAAGCCGATTCAGCAATCACAGACTCAGCCGGCTGCGACGCCAGAGTTAGGTGACATGCTTGAAGTTCTTAAAGATGAACTCTTTCAACTGGAAACTGATCGCGTGAACGGCAAAGTTTCTGAAGAAGAATACGCCAAGACCAAAGAAGGACTTGACACTCTGCTGCGCCGCCAGATGAACAAGAAATAGCGAACAAGAAATAACAGGCTGCATTTTCAATAGCAGCCGAGCCAGCAATGACGAAAGAAGAAGCCCGCCTCAAGGAATCGCATGACCGCACCGCTCACTGGAAGCGTTGGGGGCCTTACGTAAGTGAGCGCGCCTGGGGCACGGTTCGAGAAGACTACAGCGCCACGGGCGAAGCCTGGGATTATTTTCCGCATGATCACGCGCGCTCACGCGCGTATCGTTGGAATGAAGATGGGCTTGCCGGCATTTGTGATCGCCATCAGCGCCTCTGTTTTGCGCTGGCCCTCTGGAACGGGCGCGACCCTATTCTCAAAGAGCGGCTCTTTGGCCTGAACGGAAGCGAAGGCAATCACGGCGAAGACGTAAAAGAGTATTACTTCTACCTCGACTCCACGCCCACGCATTCCTACATGAAGTATCTGTACAAATATCCGCAGGCAGAGTATCCCTACGCAAAGCTGGTGGCGGAAAATCACCGGCGCACCAAGAGCGATCCGGAATTTGAGCTCATGGATACCGGCGTGTTCAACCAGGACCGCTACTTTGACGTGTTTGTGGAATACGCCAAAGCTGACTGGCAGGATATGTGTATCCGCATCACGGCAGCCAATCGCGGACCGGAAGCAGCGGAGATTCATCTGCTGCCAACCTTGTGGTTTCGTAATACGTGGTCCTGGGCGGGGAAGCAGAAGCCAGTATTGTCAGTGGAAAAAACCAGCGGAGCTCTACTGGCGCAGGATGAAGAAATTGGCGACTATCGTTTGCATTTTCAAGATGGCGGCACGCCGCTCTTCACTGAGAATGAGACAAACTCTGAGCGGATATTCAATGCAAAGAACGCTTCGCCTTACGTAAAAGATGCTTTTCACCGCTACGTAGTCAACGGCGAGAAAGCTGCCATCAATCCTGCGCTGCAAGGCACAAAAGCCGCAGTGCTTTATAAGCTCACAGTCCCCGCAGGCGGCGAAGTTTCCATCATTCTTCGGCTCAAGAAAAATGACCCCACGCTTACCGTTGCCACTGCGCTCGGCAAGAATTTCGAACAGAATTTTGCGGATCGCAAATCAGAAGCCGATGAATTCTACGCAAGCATCATCCCTTCCACCACAGACGATGACACGCGCAACGTAATGCGCCAGGCTTTAGGCGGCCTGCTGTGGACCAAGCAGTACTACCACTATGTGGTTCGTGACTGGCTTGCCGGGGATCCCGCGGAGCCTCCGCCACCTGCAGCGCGCAAGAGCGGACGCAACCACTCCTGGGGGCATGTTTACAACGCTGACATTATTTCCATGCCCGATAAATGGGAGTATCCGTGGTACGCCGCGTGGGACCTGGGGTTTCACTGCGTTGCGCTGGCCATGGTGGACACGGACTATGCCAAAGACCAGCTCGTGCTCATGCTGCGCGAGTGGTATATGCATCCCAACGGACAGATTCCCGCGTACGAATGGGCTTTTGGCGACGTGAATCCTCCGGTGCACGCATGGGCCACGTATCAGGTTTATCTCATTGACAAGGCAAAGAACGGCGGCGTGGGTGACACGCAATTTCTTGAGCGTGTCTTTCACAAATTGTTGTTGAACTTTACCTGGTGGGTGAACCGCAAAGATCCTGAAGGCATGAACATTTTTCAAGGCGGCTTTCTAGGACTGGATAATATTGGCGTGTTTGATCGCAGCGCCGTGTTGCCGACCGGTGGGCAGATTGAGCAGTCTGACGGCACCAGTTGGATGGCCACTTACTCGCTCGACATGCTGGCCATTGCGCTGGAGCTGGCTGCGGTTGATGCCACGTATCAGGATGTCGCCAGCAAATTCTGGGAGCACTTCATCTATATTGCGCGCGCCATGAATGACCTTGGCAATGACGGCCTGTGCCTGTGGGACCAGAAAGAAGGCTTCTTTTATGACGTACTGCAGCTGCCCAACGGATCGCATGTGCCGTTGCGCGTCCGCTCCATGGTGGGGCTGATTCCGCTCTTTGCCGTGCAGATCATGGAGCCGGACCTGCTTGATGCCATGCCCGGCTTCAAGATGCGGCTGGAATGGTTTGTTGATAATCGCAAAGACCTGACGGCCAATATGGCCTGCATGGAAACGGAAGGCCATAAGCAGCGCCGCCTGTTTTCCATTGTCGACCGCAATCAGCTTGAGCTCATTCTTGCCGTCATGCTCGATGAAAATGAATTCTTCTCGCCGCACGGCATTCGCGCACTCTCGCGTTACCACAAGACGCATCCTTATATGCTGGATGTTGCCGGTATCAACCACCAGGTTGATTACGAGCCGGCTGAATCCACCACGGGACTTTTCGGCGGCAACTCCAACTGGCGCGGCCCGGTCTGGTTTCCGGTGAACTATCTGCTGGTCCAGGCGCTGCGCCGCTTCCATGCTTATTTCCACGATTCGCTGCGCGTGGAATGTCCCACCGGCTCAGGAAAGATGATTAACCTGGATGAAGTGGCGGACGAGCTAAGCCGCCGCCTCATCTCCACTTTTCAGCGCGACGCAAAAGGTCGTCGTCCGGTCTTTGGCACGAATGAAAAGTTTCAGTCTGATCCGCACTGGCGCGACTATCTTCCATTCCACGAATACTTTCACGGAGACACCGGAGCGGGCGTGGGTGCGAGCCATCAAACAGGCTGGACTGCCCTCGTGGCCAGAATGATTGATGAACTGGCCGCCAATCAAAAGCTGGCAACTGCGCAGGCAGCAAAGGCCACGCAGGCTGGCAACAAGTAATCAACGATAAGTATTAATGATGCAATCTGAAAATGATCAGCTTCGATAAGACGATCTGCGGCAATCTTGAAGCTGCGCTCAGCCGCGAATGGCTTGAGACGAACGGCCTCGGCGGCTTTGCCTGCGGAACCATCGCGGGCGCAAATACGCGGCGCTACCACGGTTTGCTTACGGCGGCACTTAATCCTCCCGGCGGCCGCATGCTACTTCTTTCTAAGATGGAAGAGACACTGGTGCTCGGCGAGCGGCGGATTGATTTTTCCACTAATGAATACGATGCTGCGAGTGCAAACGAAAGCACAAGCGCAAATAAAAGCACGATTCATCCGGAAGGATACTTATATCTCTCCAGTTTTCGGCTCGATCCATTCCCGATCTTTATCTATGACGTTGCCGGGATAAAGCTGGAAAAATCTCTTTTCATGCTCAACGGCAGCAACACCGTGCAGATTGAATATCGGCTGCTGGAGAGTCCTGCGGGCAGCAAGCCGCAGCTTGAGTTGAGGCCGCTGATCGCGTTTCGCGACTACCATTCCACCGCGCATGAGAATGTGGCGCTCAATCCGCAAATTCAGGGTGAGACAAATCTGGTAAGCGTCCAGCCGTATAACAGCTTGCCGCGCCTGTACTTTGCTCACAATGCGAAAGCGGTTGCGCCGGAAGGATACTGGTATCGCAACTTTCTTTATCGCCTTGAGCGGGAACGTGGACTGGATGCAACAGAAGACCTCTTCAATCCGCTGGTGCTGCGCTGGAATCTAAATAAAGATCAAGCCGCCACGGTGATTGCTTCTACCGAGCCGCGAGACATCGGCAGCGCTGCCCAGTTTCGTTCGCAGGAACTAAAACGCAGAGAAGCCCTGAAAGCCAGCGCACCGAATCAAAATCCATTCGTGCAAGCGCTCACTGTTGCTGCCAACCAGTTTCTAGTTCGCCGAGGCGATGGCTGGACTGTCATCGCCGGCTATCCATGGTTTACTGACTGGGGCCGCGACACCATGATCTCGCTTCCTGGCCTCACTCTCTTTACCGGGAATGCTGAAATCGCCAAAGGTATTCTGCGAAACTTTGCGCAGCACGTAGACCAGGGTATGCTGCCCAATCGCTTTGTCGATTCCGGCGAAACCGCCGAATTCAACACCGTGGACGCAACGCTCTGGTTCTTTGAGGCCGCGCGCGCCTATGCGGCCGCGACTGGCGATTATAAGTTTGTCCGCGAAGAGCTTTATCCCGTCTTTACCAGCATCATTGACTTTCACATCAAAGGCACACGCTACAACATCAAGGTGGCGGAGAACGGTTTGCTCAACGCAGGCGCTCCCGGCACGCAACTCACATGGATGGACGCCAAGGTCGGCGACTGGGTCGTCACACCGCGCAGCGGACAGCCGGTGGAGATTCAGGCGCTCTGGTACAACGCTCTGAAAATCATGGAAGAGCTGGCGCAGCGCTTCGGCGACGAAGATTTGCGCCAACGCTATTGCGAGATTGCATCCAAAACTTTTTCCAGCTTCAACCAGCTGTTCTGGAACAGCGAAAAAAATTGTCTTTATGACCTGCTAAATAACGGCAACGGGGTGCCGGATGCCAGCCTGCGTCCAAACCAGATTTTTGCCGCGAGCCTGCATTACTCCATGCTTTCGCAGGACCGCGCCCGTGGCGTGGTGGAAACCGTGGAGCGCGATCTGCTCACGCCGGTTGGTCTGCGTACGCTTGCGCCGTCCGATCCTCATTATTGCCCACACTATGAAGGCGACCAGCGCAGCCGCGACTCGGCTTACCATCAAGGCACGGTCTGGCCGTGGCTTCTGGGACCATTTATTACCGCGTATGTCCGCGTGAATGGCGGAAGCGCCGCAGCACGTGAGCATGCGCATAGCTTGGTAGGTGGACTGGAGACGCATCTCACTGAAGCCGGGCTGGGACAGATTTCTGAAATTTTTGATGGCGACGCACCGCATCTTCCGCGCGGCTGCTTTGCCCAGGCCTGGAGCGTGGCAGAAATTCTGCGCGCGCTCTGCCAGGACGTGTATCAGCTTTCGCCAGCAGCTCAGCCACCTGGATCGGGCAAAAGCTGAGAGCATTCTCATAGCCGGCTCAAAACCTGAGTAGCTGATCTTTTGCATCAAAAAAATCAATAAAAAACAACATGCTTTTCGCGTTATATTGTTTTTAGCGGTATGCAAGCAGCCCCACTAATCAGCTGAAGTGCTTGCGTATCCGGCGGCGGACCTGATGTGCACGCTGACCTTCATCCCGAAGCCCCAGGGTTACCTGCTGGGCATGAACCGCGACGAGCGGCTGACGCGGGAACTTGCTCTTGCGCCTGCGGCGATCACTACTCCAACAAATCTGAATGCAGCTTATCCGCGTGAGAGCGGCGGTGGCACATGGATCGGATCAAACTCCGCCGGCATCACATTCGCTCTGCTCAACCAGAACTCAGGTCCGTACGCGCGCATGAAAGAGCGCAGCCGCGGAGAAATTATTCCCACGCTGCTGGGTGCTTCGCGCTTTCCTGAAGCCATGAGACGCTTCCAGCACATTGACCTGCACGGCATGATGCCTTTTGTGCTGGTGGGATTTTTTTCTGCGGAGCAGATCATCAGCCAGTGCCGCTGGGACGGCCGCGAACTGGAGTTCACGCGCATTGGCTGGGACATACGCCACTGGTTTTCTTCCGGCGTGTCCGACGAGATGGCCGGCAAAGTCCGAGGCAACACCTGTTTTGAAGCCTGGCGACGCCGCGACGCGGCTTCCGCCGAATGGCTGCGCGGCTTGCACGCTTCGCACTCGCCCGCGCGTGGCTCATTCAGTATTTGTGTACATCGCCCTGACGCTGCCACGGTCAGCTATACCGAAGTTGCCTATGCCTCTGACGAATTGATAATGCGCTACCATGCCGGCCATCCCTGTGATGCGCTAGGCCAGTTTGATACTGAAGTTATTCTTCATCCTCAACCTGCCATTGCCATAGCCAGCTAAAACTTTTCCTGCTGCAAT
>DASZMF010000639.1:0-2523 GCA_035552035.1 Candidatus Angelobacter sp. | reverse complement strand
CTTTCAGGGACTGAGTCGGCGACGATGCCAGCGCCGGCCTGCACGTAAGCTTTCTTGCCTTTCATGAGCATGGTGCGGATGGCGATGCAGGAATCCAGATTGCCGGCGAAGTCGGCGTAGAGAACGGAGCCGCCGTAGATGCCTCGGCGAACGGGCTCGACCTCTTCAATGATTTCCATGGCGCGCACTTTGGGTGCGCCGGTTAAAGTGCCAGCGGGGAAGCAGGCGGCGAGTGCGTCAACGGGCGTGAGGCCTGCGCGCAGCGTGCCTTCCACGGCGGAGACCAGATGCATGACGTGCGAATAGCGTTCGACGAACATGAGCTCGCGCACTTTTACTGTGCCGAATTCGCTCACGCGGCCAACGTCGTTGCGGCCGAGGTCAACCAGCATGACGTGCTCGGCGCGCTCTTTTTCGTCCTGACGCAGCTCTTCTTCCAGGCGCAGGTCTTCGGCTTCATCTTTGCCGCGCTTGCGCGTACCGGCAATGGGTCGGTACTCAAGTTTTTTGCCCGTCACTCGAACTAACATTTCTGGCGACGAACCGAGGACGGTCATCTCTTCACTTTGCAGCCCAGTCATGCGGAGAAAGTACATATAGGGCGATGGATTCACGCGCCGCAAAGCCCGATACACGTTCAGCGGATCGATGCCAGGCTCAAGCTCAAGCCGCAAGGATGGGACGGTCTGGAATACGTCGCCGGCAACTATGTATTCCTTGATCTTCTCCACGGTGCGGACAAACTGTTTTTTGGTGACGGAGCAATTGATCTTCAGCTTGCCGGCTTTGGGCTTCGCCGCGCGCAGGAATTTTTTGGGCAACGGCACGGCCAGCTGCCGCTCAATGCGTTCGATATCGCGCACGGCTTGTGCATACGCCTGCTTGGGAGATTGCTTGCGAACATCCGCTGTGGCGATGATAAAAATTTCATGCCGCACGTGATCAAACGCCAGCAGACGATCAAAGAACATCAGCGTGCAGTCGGGCATTTGCAGATCGTCTTTGGCGATGACCGGCAGGCGCTCAAGTTGCCGAACTACATCATGTGCGAAGTATCCAACCGCGCCGGCAGTAAACGGAGGCAGCCCGGCTACGTGTGCGGGCGTGTGTTCGCGGAGCAGGCCGTCGATGATCTTAAAGATGCTGCCTTCCAGCCTGGTCTTTTTGCCGCCGCGCTCCAGCGTGATCTCAGTCCCGCGCGCGCGTAGCACCATATAAGGTCGCGCGCCAAGAAAGGTATAGCGGCCAATTTTTTCGCCGCCTTCCACTGACTCCAGCAGAAAACAGTTGGGCTCATCCGCGGCAATGCTCAAGAACGCTGACACCGGCGTGCGCAGATCGGCAGCCACGGTTTTAGCCACTGGAACCAGCGTTGCTGTGCGGGCCAGCCGGGAGAATTCTTTGTAATCTGGGAATAGCATGCTCGTTTATCTTAATTGATTCTCATGTCCCGCCGCGCCGCCATAAACCAACGGACACGTCCTTCCTCCGTGCCCAAAGTACTCATTTGATTATGCCTGCGGGGCATAAACCTATGGTTCCAAGCGCCCGAGTTGGAATATACTTTCAGCAAACCAGGCAGAAATATTTTTTCACGCGAGCCGGCCATGCCCCTGGACGTCTTTGCGTGAGAGAGCTTAAAGGTTGCAGGCGTCTCAAATGGAAGCTGTGACGCCACAGGTGAATAGAGAATGCTAGTCAGATTCTGGGGTGTGCGCGGCTCAACGCCAACACCTCAATCAGAAAATTTGCGCTATGGCGGCAATACCTCCTGCGTTGAGGTGCGCGTCAACGAGCATATCTATATCTTTGACTGCGGCACCGGGTTCCGCAATCTGGGCAAGCAGCTGGCGCTGGAGCAGGAAGCGCAAAAAGCGCATAACGGACGCACCGAGCATCCCATCAGCGCACACGTTTTTCTCTCGCACTTTCACTGGGACCACATCCAGGGCATTCCGTTTTTCGCGCCGCTCTATGGCGACCGCAATAACTCATTCGTCTTTCACTCATCCAACCAGACGCGCGGCTTGCAGACAGCGCTGGAAGAGCAGATGGCCGACCCATATTTTCCCGTCAAGATGGACGAGATGGCCGCGCACCGCAAGTTCTCTAACATCGACGAAGGCCGCATCGCCTTTGACCATTGCACCGTTGACGCCAAATGGCTCAACCATCCGCAGGGCTGCCTTGGCTATCGGCTTGAAGCCGAAGGCAAAGTGCTGGTCTACGCCACAGACAACGAGCCCGGCCACACCATCTTTGATAAAAACGTGCGCAAACTCGCCGAAGGCGCAGACGTGCTAATCTACGACGCCCAATATCTCCCCGACGAATACGCCGCCCGCAAACAAGGCTGGGGCCACAGCCACTGGCGCGAAGCCGTAAACATAGTCATGGAAAGCGGCGTAAAAGAGCTGATCCTGTTTCACCACGACCCAGACCATTCGGACACATGCATCGACTCAGTAGTAACCCAGGCCCGCGAGTACTATCCCAAAGTAAGAGCAGCGGCTGAGGGGATGG
>DASZMF010000638.1:0-2534 GCA_035552035.1 Candidatus Angelobacter sp. | reverse complement strand
TCTTCAGAAAACATGGTCTTCCGGCAGCCTTTCAGGCCGCAGTAGCAGGGCGCTTTCTCGCCAATATCGCCGTCGAACAGGTTGTAATCGTAAGTAAGCTCTTCGCCGGCTTTGATGTCGCGCAGCGCCATGATCCATATGCGGTTATCCAGTTGGTCGGTTTCACAGTTGGGATCGCAGGTATGGTTCACAAAAGCGGCGATGCCAAAGCCGTCAATGATCGTGTTGCCGTCATCCATGGCAAAAAGATATGTGACTTCGGTGTCTGAGTACATGCCTTCGCAGGCTTTTGAGGTGAGCCGCGGGCCGGTGTATTCCAGCACGTGCGCGCCTTTTTGAATGGGAGCAGTGGTGTAAACCCCGGCGCCGTGCAAAGAAGATGATTTAACAATCAAAGCCATGGAAGAAAGATTACCAGAGAAAGAATTTTGTACGACAAGAGGCACGGAAATACTTTATCAAAAAAAAGTTCAGCGATGATGCCTATGCTTTTGATTGCCGCTGCACGGCCCGGTGCAAAGTTTTATCGAGCGCGGCTTTTGCCGTGGCATAGTCCTGCGGAGTGATCTTGTTTTGCAAGCGGTCTGATTCCAGTTGGAAGATTTCTTCTTTCATGGCGTCCAGCAAAACGGTGTTCCGATCTTTCGGCTTGGACTCTGCCACTGCCATGGCGGGAGCATTCTGGTTTGAGGTATAGACAAAAGTCGCACCCGCGGCCAGGAAAAGCGTGAGCACTCCCAGAAAAAGCAGCTGCCCGTTATGCAGAGGATCTGGTTTTTCCAGTGGGACACCCAGGCCAATGCCCGGAGCCGTGGATTCAGCACGGCCATTTGCGCCATTTGGCGGAGCGCCACCTGCCTGCTGGTCTGGTTCGCGCGGCATCTCTCCCTTGCCTTCAATCTCAAATGAAGTTTTCTGCTGGGCAGTAATATATTTGGCGATGAAGAATGTCACGTTCTTGAACTGAGGATTATTCTGGCTCTTGTAAAGGGACGCGTCAGACGGTGAGAACTTAATGGAATCTGGCGCGATTACCGCCAGGGTTTCTGTAGGCAGAGAAGTTTTGGGATCAATCTGCAATTTGCCGGTATAAGGAACGGTATAGACCACGTGAAACTGTGTTTGTCCCGGACGTATGGGGAAAACAAAGGCGTATTTATTCTTTTCCGATGTGGGAACCAACGCAGTCTTTAACTGTGTTTTGCCAGTTTGCACACTGGTTTCCATAATCGTGGCGCCGTCTGGCAGATATACCGCAAATGTTTGTGGTCCGTTCAGTGTTCGCGGAGGATTGGACTGGTTGATTACGGTATAAATTTCTTCGCCGCTCAGGCTCCCGCCGCCCTCAGTGGTCTGCAATGCAATTGCATGTTCAGAAATGGAGATTTCTTTTATATTTGGCGCGGCGTCAAAAACGCGCAAGGCCACTGGAGGCGCGCCAATCTGGGTGGCCTGGGTATAGGTTACGCCCTGGTGCTGCACCCACACCACATAGCGCTGCTCTGTGGGCGGAACAGTAAAGCTGAATTCGCCCCGGGCATTCGTCTTGATCTTGGCGACATCTTCCATGCCATTGCCAATTCTTTTAAGCGTAACGTCATCACCGACAGAAGGCTTGTTGGTGGTGCCGTTTTGAATTACGCCCTTGAGCGTATCTGCCGCAGCTGCAAACGAGCAGAGGACGAGCAATAAAGTAACGCAGACTTGCTTCAATGGAATGGACTCCTTCAGGCTTTCACAGACTCAAGAGATTCAATTTCGGCCAGGACGCGCGCGGCTTCAGCCTCCAGGCCAACGCGCATGCCGTCATAATCATCCTGCGCAAACTTGCCAGACTTGAATTCAAAATTCAGGTCGCGCAGATTTTCATAGATGACTTCTTTGCGCTCATAAAGATAGACGACGCGCGTCTTGACCACGCCAGTCTCAGTGTCCCGGGTGGGAAGAAAGACGTAGACCAGGGTGCCTGCCGCAAACACACAGCAAAACATTTTGATGGCGTAATCAATTACGGCCGGACTCATAGCAGCTCCGTATCTTTGCGGGCTTTCTTTCGCATCTCTTCAAGCTTTGGATCAAGATCGGACGGAGACACCGGCACTGGACGCAGCTTCCAGCTGCGAATCAGGAAAACCACCACCAGCAAGCCAATGCCTAATCCAGCGGCAGGCAGAACCCAGGCCAGCAATTCAAAGCCGTGGGTTGAAGGCTCAACCACTGCGGTAACGCCCCAGTTGGAGCGAAACCAGTTGAGAACTTCTTCGTCACTGCGGTTGCTTTGGACGTTGGTCCGCAGCTCGCGAATCATCTGCGCAGAGTTGGGACAGCCCACGTGATTGCACTTTAAGAGCATCTGCGCGCAGCTGCAACTGCACATGATCTTGCCGCCCAGGTTTTGATAGCGGGCTTCTTCTTTATCTTTATCGGCCTGGGCGTTGTCCGCGCCCATAAACAGCAGCGCCATGCAGGGAACTAAGAGCAGTCTGGCAATCCGTTTCATTTGCCCGCCCCTGCCGGCTGCATACCGGTTTCTT
>DASZMF010000637.1:0-2394 GCA_035552035.1 Candidatus Angelobacter sp. | reverse complement strand
GCGATACATGCGTTTACAGCATCATCGCCAGCGAATGGCCAACCGTAAAATCACACCTTGTCTGGAAGCTGGAAAAGCCAGGCTCATAGATAGCTGGCTGCACGCAAAATACTAATAGATCGGATTTAGCCGTCCAAATCTTTACAGGCCTTCACAATAGTTGACCAATGTTCTCGCAACATCTGAACAAATCCCACGTTAGAATCTCCAACACAGAGAATGCTCTACGAGACAACGTTCTGTGTAATGAATATTCAGCGAGGATGGTATGGCAAAAAAATTAGCGACGTTGCTTCTACTCATGGGATCAGCCTTTGCCCAGGACCAGGCTGATGCCGCGCGCAATGCTGCTGGTTGCGGCGTAAATCAAGCGCAGTTCACTGTAAAAACAGATAACAAGCAACATCCCATAGCTCAATCACAAACTGGAAAAGCTGTGGTCTATGTTTTTGGAGATGAGGAAATAGATAACATCACGTTGCACATCGGCGGCGTCACCACCAGATGGGGACTGGATGGCTCATGGGTTGGCGCGAATTATCGGAAGTCTTACTTCTTCTTTTATGCAGATCCAGGTGACCACCGCATCTGCACCAGCCGCCAGTCGAGCTTAAAATCCCAGACCAAAATATCTTCAGCCATAAGCTTCACGGCTGAAGCAGGAAAGGCTTACTACTTCCGGACCAAAACGCCCCGTCATCAGGAAGCACATTCCCCTGAGAATGAAATGATTCTGGAAGCAGTAGATCCCGCTGCCGCCCAGCTTCTCATCGCCAATTCAGCCTTCAGTATTTCGCACCCTAAGCCACCTGCCAAGGATGACGAATGACATCAACAGAGACTTCAGCGCCATTCCATTTCATTTGGCGGCGCTGAAGTCTTTCTTCCGAATCAATCCGTGAACACCCTTCGTTCTATCCACTACTTGTGAAACTTCAAAATCAGTGGCGGCACTCAGATAAGCAAATGCCGTGGCGCGGTCCATCCCCATCTTCTCTGACAAAAAACGTATGGCTTCGCGCGTCGCTTTCTTCATTGCTTCATTCAGGTCCGGATCAAGTCCAATCGGAATCCAGTAATCCGCTGTTTCAGCAAATGGCCCAGCCAGCTTACCGTTGCCCGGAATTGCCGCGTCTCCGGCCTTCAGAACGGTAAAGCGTAAAGTCGATCGCAACGAACCTTCCACAGCGGTAAGCGCAACTTCGCCATTGCCCTGCATGAAATGTGGATCAGCGATAAAGAACATGGCGTCCGACACTTGCACCGGCAAATACAACGTGGCTCCGGCGGTTAGATAATGGATGTCCAGATTCCCGCCGTAATCGCCTGGAGGAATCGAGTTTGGCTTCCCGCTCACATTCGGCGCGACGCCCATGGTTCCCATGAAAGGCGCAACTGGCATGTGTATTTCCTTACCTTGCGCGCCGGGGAGAATTCCGTACCACTTCCCACCAATCTCTTTGATCGGGACGAACTTTGATACGTTGTTGTACAGCTCCGTCGCTGTCGTGCTGGCGCCGGGTTGCGGCCCTTTATTTTCCGGGAACTCTCCCGGCAGCGCGCCCTTGCCATGCCGATTGCTGATCACGCCGTATGGAACGCGCGGAATAAAAGACACCATCTCAATTTTCAGCACGTCGCCCGGCTGTGCGCCTTCAATTGCCACCGGCCCCATCACAATGTGCGGGCCGTCCTTGGCAAAATCGTGTGCCAGACTGGAAGTAGCAATCGCCTGAGCGTCTTTGAGCACCTGGTCAGATTTCATGCCGAACGATCCAAAATACTTCACCGGATCGCGTCCTTGATCTTCCAGCAGACCCTCGTGCGAAATCGTATCAAACGTGACCGTGGTTCCAGATTTCACCGTGATGATAGGTTTTGCTGCGTTGTCCGGCAGATAGCCCCAGCGGATCGTCTCCGGTGTAGCCGGAACATAAAAATCAGAAGTGAGTTTCACTGATTTGCCTGGCACAGGCTTGTCAGATAATGACTGCAAAACGCCGGTCTGCGCATTCATCTTTGCCGTGCCGCAGAGCAATGTGAAACAGAATGTAAAAAGAAACAGCCAACTGGAACGCCGCGAATGGTGGATAAACATGTCGGCGGGATTCTATCCTATGAGCAGCCAAACACGGCTATTGATTTTTTCTATTCTGAATATCAGAGAAGTCTCGGCTTAATTGTTTTTGGCCTAAAAGAAAAAGCCCACTCTTCAATGCAGAGAATGGGCCTGTTCAGATATAAAGTCTACCTGTTCTCACGCCGCTTTTTTCGCAGCCTCTTCCAACTGCTGCCACTCATTCTCGCTCAACTTTAATTCTGCCGTGGCCACGTTCTCTTCTAAATGCTTTACTTTTGACGTTCCCGGAATCGGCAGCATCACCGGCGAGCGGC
>DASZMF010000636.1:0-3818 GCA_035552035.1 Candidatus Angelobacter sp. | reverse complement strand
TTTGACTGGCATCGGTTGATGAACCTGATCGGCGACCACTGGGAGATGCTGTTCTGGAGTCTGGTGCTTTACCACTATGTTTATCCGGCGAACTCAGAATATGTTCCGGCGGAAATATGGGCGGAGCTGCTGCAACGGTTCAACGTTGAGCTGGCGCATCCAAATAAGGGCGCAGATTTTAGAGGCAGCCTGATTGACGACAAGATGTTTGCCATTGACGTGGCGGAGTGGGGCAAGAGAAACATTCTGGAAGAATGCCGCGAACGGGCAGAATTAATCAATCGCGATACGGAAGAGGCGGCTTAGAAAGCTCGATGAGAATTGCAGCCACTTCTGATTTGCATTTTACGCCGCAGGGATATGATCGCATCCGCGAGCCGCTGTCGCATGTGAAAGACGAAGCCGATGTGCTGGTGATTGCCGGCGACCTCACCAATTACGGCAAGCCGGAAGAAATGCATTCCCTACTGAACGCGCTGGTGCGGCTGCGTATTCCAATTGTGACGGTGCTGGGCAACCACGATTATGAAAGTGGGCAGGAAGACGAACTCATCAAAATGATGACCGCCGAGGGCATCAAAGTTCTGGATGGCAGCAGCTATGAGCGCGATGGCGTGGGCTTTGCCGGAGCCAAGGGCTTTCCGGGCGGCTTTGGCCGCGGCATGCTGACGGCATTTGGTGAAAAAGAGATCAAAGCTTTTGTGCAGGCTGGGTTGGACGAAACGCTGAAACTTGAGCGCGCTTTGACCATGCTGCGCACGCCGAAGATTGTGATTGTTACGCACTATGCGCCCATCTGTGAAACGGTGGAAGGCGAGCGGCTGGAAATTTTTCCATTTCTTGGCAGTTCGCGCCTGGCTGAAGTCATTGATCGCCATCAGGCGGTAATTGCATTCCATGGGCATGCGCATCACGGCAAGCCTGACGGCAAAACAATTGGCGGCGTGCCGGTGCACAATGTGGCGCTGGCGATTCTTATGGCGCAGGAACCGGCGTGCCCTTATAGAGTCTTCGACATTTAGTTTTTGGCCATTAGCCATTAGCTTCTTTCTGTAATCCCGAGCGCCAGCGAGGGATCCCTATGGCCATTCAAGAGTTAGGCATCAACGTTGAGAGAAATCTGAACTGTTATCTTTTCCCAAATCATTTTGGTGACCATAGGGTTCCCTCCCCTTCGCTGAGCTCAGGCTCGGGATTACAGAAAGTCCTCTGCTACTATAGTTGCCAGTGAAATCCACTGGATCCAAAGTTGTCCGCATTGAAGCGGAAGCGTTGCGCGAGCTGGCTGATCGCATCGACGGGCCCATGGCGCAGGATTTTGAACGCGCGGTAGAGTGCCTGGATTCATGCGGCGGCCGCGTGGTGGTTACGGGCATGGGCAAGAGCGGGATTATCGCGCGCAAGATTGCTGCGACGCTTAGCTCCACCGGCACGCCGGCGCTCTATCTGCATCCGGCTGAGGCTGTGCATGGCGACCTGGGCATGCTGGTGCGAGGCGATGTGGCGCTGGCGCTTTCTTCCAGCGGCGAGACGGAAGAGATTCTGCAGTTGCTGGTGACGATTCGCCGCATCGGCTGCAAGCTGATCACGATTACCGGCGACACGCTTTATCCTGCTTCGCAAAAACGGTCCACGCTGGCGCAGGCGGCGGACATTGCGCTGGATTGCTCCATTGATCAAGAAGCTTGTTCGCTAGGATTGGCTCCTACGGCTTCAACCACGGCAATGCTCGCTTTGGGCGATGCGCTGGCGGTGGCGCTCTCAGAAAAGCGCGGCTTTAAGGAAGAAGATTTTGCGCATCTGCATCCGGGCGGCAAACTGGGCAAGAAGCTGGCAAGGGTTTCCCAACTCATGCACAGCGGCGATGCGGTACCGCGCGTGTTGCGGACGACCACGATGGCCGACGTAATCTATGAGATGTCCCGCAAGGGGCTGGGCATTACCACGGTGGTGGAGAACAACAAATTGTTGGGCGTGATCAGCGACGGCGATCTGCGTCGACTGCTGGAAAAGCGCAAAGATGTGTTGAGCCTTACGGCTGGTGATTGCGTGGTGGCGAATCCCAAGACGATTCATCCGGAAGAATTTGCCATGACCGCGCTGAATATTATGGAGCAAAAGAAAATCACATCGTTGGTTGTTACTGGCGCGGACGGCACGGTGGAAGGGGTGATCCATCTGCATGATTTGTGGGGAACGCAAATGGTTTGAAGGCGGCTTTTAGCCATTAGCTATTGGCCTTTGGCTTTGTCTTGTGAGTTTGGCAGTATGGACTGAAGGATTAGATTCATCTTTATCAGTGAGTACTGAAGGCGGGTGCCTGATTAATACTCATTCGACAAGAGCTTGTCGATGCGAATTCATCTTTATAGGAATTTAGCCGAGAGCCAAGAGCCAAAAGCTAATGGCCAAGAGCTAATAGCTAAAGGCTGCTTATGTCCATTGATCGCGCTAAGAAGATAAAAGTAATTTTGTTTGATGTGGATGGAGTGCTTACGGACGGCTCCATATGGCTCTTTCCTGCTCCGGCCAATGCGCCGCGCAGCACGGATGCGCATGTGCAGAAGCACGCTGAGTCGCCGGGATTCGGCAATATCAGCCAGAACATGATCGAAGCCAAAGGCTTCAACGCGCATGACGGCACAGCCATTTCCCTGGCTCGCCTGGGCGGGATCAAGACCGGCATGGTCACCAAGCGCATTTCAGAAACCGTGGCTTTGCGGGCGCGCGATTTGAAGATTGATTTTCTGCACCAAGGGGCGCAGAACAAGTCAGACAGTCTGGATAAAATCCTGGCCGAGAGTGGCTTCAGCGAAGAGCAGATTGCGTATGTTGGCGATGACGTAATTGACCTGCCGATCATGCGCAGGTGCGGGCTGGCGATTGCGGTAGCCAATGCGCGTCCGCAGGTGAAGGCGATGGCGCACCATCACACGGTTTCCGTTGGCGGGCATGGCGCGGCGCGTGATGCAGTGGAATATATTCTTGAAGCGCAGGGCACGCTGGAAAAGGTGATTGACGCTTATATACATGCGCGGACGTCGATCTAGCAGGTGTTTCGCCCCTACGGGGCTTTTCCCTATTTCTTGCGCAATCCACACTTCCGGCTTCGCATTCGCTCGCCTCCAGTGTGGGCTAACTCATGTCGTGCCTACGGCGCTGTGGATTGGTGGGTGACGCATCATCGTCAATGATGGTACTTCTTGAGGGATGCTGTAATTGGCGATTTAGTGCCTCGGATATGGCGTTGAGATTCGCTGCCCTTCTCGTACGCTAACCACAACGGAATCTGAAGCAAGCACAAGGTCCCTCCGTCCTACTTCGCACGCTGAAGACTGCGCGTGCTCGCTTAACGGCCGCCGGGATGACGGGTCGAGAGAAATGCAGTGATTATTCCAATTTGATTCTTATGTCGAGTAAGGCCGAGGACGATCACGCGCCAAGGGCGCAGAATGGCAGTTTAGGAAGAAAGCACTCTTCATAGGTTTTGTGAGCGGAAAGCGATGGGATACGAAGCAAGCGATAAAACCACAGCAAAAATAAATGATCCACCGGTTTCCCTGCCAAGACGCTTACGCGTCGAACCGGTGGATCTATTTTTTAGCTGCCGGGTACTGCAGCTACTTACATTAGAAGCAGCAGCTCAGGAAAGGTTGCCGAGGCGGAAAGAAATTGCGGGGGGACCTGAGTGGTGTTTTGGCAGGGCTAAAGCCCGAATTTAATTATCCCTTTACGGCACGGCTAAAGCCCGTGCCCTGATACGAACCATGCAGGGATACGAACCGTGACGGATACGAACCATGCCGGGAACGAACCAT
>DASZMF010000635.1:0-3173 GCA_035552035.1 Candidatus Angelobacter sp. | reverse complement strand
AACGACCACCAGAACAACCTGCAACTCGGGGCCGGTGTTGTGCTGCGCTTTGGCGAAAGATAAGTCTTATTTCCAGGGTGAGGAGCAGCTTTTAAACAGATCATCCTGAGTGATACTGAGGGCAGCGGAGATGAACATTTCTCCACTGCCCTCAGAAAAATCGAACCACCAAAATCTAGCGACGCCGATTCCCTGCCGCCGACAATCCTCCTCATTGAATCCGATCTGACACAAAAGCTGGCAAAAAATCCCTCTGATCATTACTCTTTCGAATCAGTTCGCTGGATTCCCTCCGCACTGTAGAATGATTTCGCTTGTTGCAATCCACGCAGGAACGCCGGGAAGGTTGAATGGCCGAGGAAACCGTCACACCAAAATCACAGTTGCGCCGCGCTATGGGCTTCTGGGACGTGCTGCTGTTCAACATTGCTGCCGTACTCGGCCCGCGCTGGATCGCCGCTGCCGCGCATAACGGCACTTCGTCCATCAGCTTGTGGTTTTTTGCCGCGGTGTTCTTTTTTCTGCCCACGGCTCTGATCATTATTGAGCTTTCCACGCGCTTCCCTTCTGAGGGCGGCCTTTATGTGTGGAGCAAAGAAGCGTTTGGCGACTTCCACGGCTTTGTGGCTGGATGGTCGTACTGGATTTATACGTTCTTCTATTTTCCCGGATTGCTGACCGCGAGCGTGGCCATGTCTGTGTATATTGGCGGCGCGAAATATGCGTGGCTGGCAGCCAGCCCGCGCTATCTGCTTTGGGCCTCACTCGGCTTGCTGACAGTGGCTGTGCTGTTCAACATCGTTGGGCTCGATATTGGTAAATGGCTGCAAAATGCCGGCGGCGTTTCCACCTACCTGCCGCTGGTGATGCTGGTGGGTATTGGAACTTATCTGGTGTTGCATCGCGGCACGGCCACGCATTTCTCCTGGCCAAATATTTTGCCGGAGTGGCCGCCGGATATAGGCAAACTTAATTTCTGGTCAAGCATTGCGTTCGCTTTCACGGGCATGGAGCTGGTGTGCGCCATGAGTGAAGAGATACGCGATCCGAAAAAAACATTCCCGCGCGCTATCTATGCATCCACCGGCCTGATTGCCGTGATTTATATTCTGGGCACCATGGCGCTGCTGTGGCTGCTGCCGGCTGAGCAGATTGACCCGCGTAACGGCGTTTTTAGCGGCATCTCGATTGGCTCTGCTGCCCTGGGCATTGCATGGTTCGGTATGCTTGCCGCGCTGCTGGTGACCGTTGGCAATGCCGGAGGCGTGGGCGCGACAGTGGCTGGTGTGGCGCGCGTGCCGTTTGTCGCCGGCATTGATAATTATCTGCCGGCATTTTTTGGCAAGATCCATCCCAAATGGAAGACGCCTTATCTTTCCATCCTGGTGCAGGCGGTTTTCTCAGCGGCGATTCTGGTGCTCTCACAGATCAATGCCAGCGTGATTGGCGCTTATCAGTTCCTGGTGGATATGTCAGTCATCCTCTATTTCATTCCCTTCCTTTATATGTATGGTGCGGCAATTAAGCTGTCGTATCGGGCGGACCGCAATTCCGCCGGCGCAGTGCTGGTTCCCGGAGGAAAGCCGGGCATATGGATTGCCGGCTCACTCGCCTTCCTGATTACGCTGGGCACCATGGCTCTGGCCATGATCCCGCCGGGTGGAGAAAATACGTTTGTCTTTGAATCCAAGCTGATTGGGTGCACTGTTGCTTTTGTGGGAACAGGGCTGGCGCTCTATTGGCGTGGGGCGCGGAAGAAAGCGCGTCAGGCATCATAGTGGAACATCAACAGGCACTGCTGGAGGCATGGCATGGGCATTTTGGCACTGGGCGCGGATGAAAGAGTTACAGAGGTTACTTTCACGGATACGAGTCTGAGCGTTGCCATGAAGGATGGCCGGACTATCACTGTACCTCTTATGTGGTATCCGAGGTTGATGAATGCTATTCCTGCGCAAAGAATGCGGTGGGAAATTGCTGGTGGCGGCTATGGCATTCATTGGCCGGAAATAGATGAAGACCTCAGCACAGAAGGCCTGCTTCGCGGCGCACCTGCTCCGCGTAAGCAAACAAAAATCTAACGCCGTAACCAATAATAAACACTCAATTTTCCGGGAACCTCCTTCCCTCCGCTGTCGTATTGATTACCAGCAAGTCATACGTGTGTCCGCCAGACAGGAGCCTGCTCATGGGATATTTTCAGTCACAGCTTAAACAAGTATTGCGGCGGTTAGGCCGCACGCCGATGTTCACCGCTGTCACGCTCATTACACTGGCTGCTGGAGTGGGCGCCAACACGGTTGTCTTCAGCGTGCTTGAGGGCATCCTGCTTAAGCCTTTGCCGTATCCGCAATCTGAGCAGCTCATTGGCATTTCGCATTCCGCGCCGGGAATCAACATTGACGAGTTGCCCGGAGCGCCTTCGAACTACTTTGTCTATCGCGACCAGAACCACAGCTTCCAGGATGTCGGCATGCTCACCAATGACTCCGTGAGTATTACCGGAGTAGCTGAGCCGGAGCATGTGCGCGTGGAGCGCGTAACGGATGGCATGATTTCCATTCTTGGTGTCCCGCCCATGCTGGGCCGCGGCTTCAGCCGGCAGGACGACACGGCCAACAATCCGGAGACCGCGATTCTTCTCCAGGGATACTGGCAGCAGAAGTTCGCCGGCAACCGCGGCATTGTGGGGCAGACCATCAAGATTGACGGCAAGCCGGTGCAGATTATTGGCGTGATGCCAAAAGACTTCCATCTCCTTGACCAGGAAGATCCGGCGATGCTCATGCCGCTGCAATTTGACCGCGCCAAGACCTTTCTTGGAAATTTTAGTTATGCCATGGTGGCCCGGCTTAAACCGGGCGCAACCATTGAGCAGGCCAACACTGATATTGCGCGCATGCTTCCCATGGTGAGCCAGACTTTTGCTCCGCCGCCGGGCTTTAGCTTGAAGATGTTTGAAGACGCGCATTTTGCGCCGAACATTAAGCCGCTCAAGAGCCGCGTGGTGGGTGACGTGGGCAAACTGCTCTGGGTATTGATGGCATCGATTGGCATGGTGCTGCTGATTGCATGCGCCAATGTTGCCAATCTGGTTTTGGTGCGTGTGGAAGGCCGCAAACAGGAGCTGGCCATTCGCGCCGCGCTGGGCGCGGGCTGGAGCCGCATTGCGT
>DASZMF010000634.1:0-2977 GCA_035552035.1 Candidatus Angelobacter sp. | reverse complement strand
CGCTGGCCGATGCGTTGCGGCGAGTGATGGCCGCCGGCATTTCGCTGGACGGCGCAGCCGATCATGGCGTAAGCGAAGCGCTGTATCTGCGCGATCCGGATGGTAACGGTGTGGAGCTTTATTGGGACCGACCTAAAGAGCAGTGGCCGTTTACTGGAGACGGAAAGCTGGCTATGTTCACGCGGCGATTGGATTTGCATGGGCTGCTGGGGGAAGCCGCTGAGGCTGAGTCGGAACTGCCGACGACTAAGGATTTGTAGGTTTTTTCTGAGCCTTTTCTGTAATCCCGAGCGCGGGAGAGTGAACCCTACCGCTCCAAGTATTTCGCGGTAATATAGAAATGGTGGGTGCGGCAGGAGTCGAACACTGCGACCTCCAGACTGTGGTCCCGGTAAAAGATCAATTGTCAGTCTGACGCTCTATCCGTCTGAGCTACGCACCCATAAAACTTCCTTCTAGTATTTGTTCGCACGAATATAAAAAAAGTGTCAAGCAGTCAATCCTTTTTAGCCCTCTCTTCGCGGAACCGGTAGCGGATCAAAGCGTGTTTAACCATAGTTTCGAAATCATCAGAGCTGCACATGACCGCCAAACCGTTTGGTGCGCCCCGCCCGTCTACCACATCTCTATAACCACCAATTTGTAAGCCCGCATATTCTTGAGGTGGAGAAGAATTAGGCGGCAACTGTTTACCGGAGCGGTCTTTGATAATACTCGCCATTGGTCCGACCTCATCATTATCATCTGCCTTGACAAATTCCACAGTAGGATACCGGTCTATCATTATTAGGCATCTCACACGATGGCGGCCTGCGGACTCCCGAACTGTAAATCCTAGTTTGACTTGATATTCCCGGCCAGTATAGGAAGCAGTCCCTTCTCTGGCATGCAAAAAGAGTTCTCGCTTGTCATCAGGCCAAGTATGCTCGAAATTATCTCCAGCTATTAGACGGAGCCAATTAGCGTTATCTAGTAGGGCTCCTCCTCCCAAAGTAGCTGTATTGGAAGCAACGTTCTTGTATTCGGCCAATGCAAATTCTCTAATACGAATGAATCCGCCAATATTCATGGCTTCAAGTCTCCCAGCCGCAATCTCTTGTTTGAGCGTGTCGACGGGAACTTTTAGGTACTTGCTCACTTCTTCGAGCGTGTATACTGCTTCATCAGTAGATTTCATGATAATCCATTATTACCAACAATGCTATCAAACCTTTTTACCCTATTCAAGTGATTTTTGCTGCACCGATCTATGAATCGTGAGTAATTGATTCTAATGAGCAACTTGATTTTTACAGAGGTATATTCCCATGCTTCTTTGGCGGATTTTTATCGCGCTTGGTTTGCAGCATTTCCAGCGCATCACATAGTTTCTTGCGGGTTTCCTGCGGACGGATGACGGCGTCTATGTAGCCGTGTTCGGCGGCGACGTAAGGATTGGCGAAGCGCTCGCGGAACTCTTCTACTTTCTGATTACGCGCGGCGGCGATGACTTCCATTTTTTCTTTTTCTGTTTTTGCCGTGAGTGCTGCGCGTTCAAGTTCTCGCTTGTAGACAATATTGACTGCGCCTTCGGGACCCATCACGGCGATCTCTGCTGTGGGCCAGGCAAAGTTTACGTCTGTGCGGATATGCTTGGATGACATGACGCAATACGCGCCTCCGTAGGCTTTGCGGGTGATGACTGTAATCTTCGGCACGGTGGCTTCCGCAAATGCAAAGAGCAATTTGGCGCCGTGGCGGATAATACCGCCGTATTCCTGCTGCGTGCCGGGCAGAAAGCCGGGGACATCCTCAAAGGTGATCAGAGGGATGTTGAATGCATCGCAGAAGCGGACGAAGCGCGCGCCTTTTACCGATGCATTGATATCGAGCACGCCGGCTAGAAACGCTGGCTGGTTGGCGACGATCCCTACGGGCCTGCCGTTTAATCGCGCAAAGCCTACGGCAATATTTTTTGCGTAGTGTTCGTGGACTTCAAAGAAATAGCCGTCATCTACCACGCGGGTAATGACATCTTTTATGTCATACGGCTGGTTGGATTCCGCCGGGACTACGGTTGCCAGTTCGGCATCGGCGCGGTCAATGGGATCGGTGCATTCGCGGCGCGGCGGATCGTCCAAGTTGTTTGAGGGAATAAAGCTGAACAGTTCGCGAACCATGGAGAGGCATTCGGCGTCGTCATGCGCTAGAAAATGCGCTACGCCGGAAGTTTCATTGTGGCGGGCTGCTCCGCCTAAATCTTCTTTAGTAACTTCTTCATGCGTCACAGTCTTGATCACGTCTGGGCCGGTGACGAACATGTAAGAAGTTTGATCGACCATCAAGATGAAATCTGTAATCGCGGGCGAATACACAGCACCGCCGGCGCACGGGCCCATGATGGCGGAGATCTGCGGGATCACACCGCTGGCCAGCGTGTTGCGCAGAAAAATATCGGCGTAACCGGCGAGCGACATTACGCCTTCCTGAATGCGTGCGCCGCCGGAATCATTCAGCCCGATCAACGGCGCGCCGGTCTTCATGGCCATGTCCATGATTTTTACAATCTTGCCGGCGTTGGCTTCTGAGAGCGATCCGCCGAAGACGGTAAAGTCCTGGGCAAAAACAAAGACCAGGCGGCCCTCGATGCGTCCGTAGCCGGTGATGAAGCCGTCGCCGTAGACGCGGCTCTGCTCCATGCCAAAATCAGTGCAGTTGTGCGTGACCAGCTTGTCAAATTCTTCAAAGGTGTTTTCGTCCAGCAGGAATTCAATGCGCTCGCGCGCGGACATCTTGCCTTCTTTGTGCTGGCGCGCGCGGCGTTCTTCGCCTCCGCCGGCTTCTGCAAGGGAGTCACGGCGCTTTAGCTCTGCAAGTTTTTGGTCACGGTCCATGAGAGCGATTATAGCTGCCGGAAGAACTTTCACCGCGGAGATGCGGAGGCGCGGAGAAGGCAAAATTTTTTGCCGCAGATTTGCGCGGATGAACGCGGATCAGG
>DASZMF010000633.1:0-4788 GCA_035552035.1 Candidatus Angelobacter sp. | reverse complement strand
CTGGCTTTACCGTGATGCCCAGCTTGGTGGGTGTGGGTTCGCTTTCTTCAGGCGTGTCATCGCTGCCCTGCTCTGTACGGTCCGCAAAAAGTTTGGCACGGTCCGCCACCGTTACCGTGGCCTGCTTTTCCTGGCCATTGCGGATATACGTCAGGTTCATTTTTGTACCTGGTTTGCTGGCGGAGATCAGGCCCACCAGCTCGTCACCGCCTTTCACGTTCTTTCCGTTCACTGCGGTGATAGTGTCTTCACCCTGCAAGCCGGCTTTGGCTGCCGGGCTGTCTGGACGCACATTGGTGATGGGCACACCATTTTTTACGCCGTAAACCCGCAACACAGCCGGATTAGCAACTGCGCTGAATTCCACGCCAATAGAGCCGCGGGAAACTTTGTGGTCGCCAGTCCTCAGTTGCTCATAAACATCGCGTACCACATTCGATGGCATGGCAAAGCCTACGCCCTGGTATCCGTAAGACTGCGTGTAGATGGCTGTATTAATGCCAATGACTTCACTGTTCATGCTGACCAGCGGGCCGCCGGAATTTCCAGGATTGATAGCCGCGTCTGTTTGGATAAAGGATTGGAACTGGCGTCCGCCGGGAAGATTGCGCCCTTTGGCAGAGACGATGCCGGCAGTTACGGTGGCTTCCAGGTCAAACGGGCTGCCAATGGCAAGCACCCAATCGCCCACGGTCGACTTGTCGGAATCGCCAAGCCGGGCCACGGTGAGCGGCTTATCTTTAGGCGGCTCAATCTTGATGAGAGCCAGATCGGTCTCGCGGTCCACGCCGATAATTTTTGCGTCGTGCAGCACGCTGGCCGGTTCGTCAAAAAGCTTTACGCGGACGCGGTCCGCTTTATCCACTACATGGAAATTGGTAATGATGTAACCATTGGCGTTCAGAATTACGCCAGAGCCCAGGGATTTCTGGCGTCCTCCGCCATTGCCGCCCGGACCGGCGAAAGGATTGATACCGCCTTGATCGTCGTCATCGCCCTGGTCGCCCTGCTGGCCTTGTTGTTGCCCCTGCTGTCCGCCCTGTCCGCCAAAGAAGCGATCGAAGAAATCCTGGAAAGGATCGTCGCCGCCATTGCCGCGCTGCCCGCGATTGGGTGCGCGACCTGTGCCGCCACGCCGCTGCACAGTTTTGGGTGTTGACTCCGTGCTCACGTTCACGACGGCCGGCTCGACGGTTGAAGCTACCTGGCCGAACGTATTGCTCAACTGCTGCGGCGTTTGCATGGCTGGCAGCAGGGAGCCATCGGCGGCAAAATTTCCTTTGACTCCGTTGCGGCTCAACACTGTGCCAATGAGAATGCCAACAGTCAGTGTGAGCAAAATCACCAGCGTGGAGAGCGCCCGCTGTGTACGCATACGTGCCATCAACGCGCGAAAACGCGAGTTCATACTTGGTCTTCCTCCGGACTAAAGGTCTGCAATGATTATAAATCCAACAGTTCTGCTGGGTCAGGCGTTGAGCTTTTCATTGACTGGAACTACTCCGTTAGACGCAAAAAATGCAAACAACGTTATCCGCCAGAGCTGGCCTGCAATTCACTATTCGCCGCCGGCTGTTCGTCGGGCTTTTCTACCTGGCCAAGCAATTCCGATACCAGCACCCCGGCCAGGATCAGCAATGCGCCTGCTCCGGCGCGAAGTCCAAGCCGCTCTTTGAGATAGATAAAAGACGTGAGCCAGGCAAAGACCGGTTCCAGATTGAAAATCAGCGCTGTATGCGTGGAAGGCGTAAACTGCTGCGCCCATGCCTGCACGGTGAAAGCCACCGCGGTGCCGAGTATTCCTGTAATTAAAATAGTCGCGATGACCGTGCCTGACGGATGGAAGTGAGGCTTTTCCAGAAATGGGGCTGTCGCGGCCATGAGCACCGCCGCAGTGGCAATCTGCAGAACGGCAATCTGTTCAAACGGAAAACGCTGACTGGCGCGTCCAACAAAAACAATGTGAAAAGCAAAGCCAAACGCGCAGCCAATGCTCAGGACGTCACCAAAATTTACTTTAGCAAAATCTGCCAGCCCCGCGCCGCCGGATGGGACAGTCATGAGAAAAAGCCCAACCAGCGCCAGCACAATGCCTGCGATACGCCACAAGTGAATGCGTGTCCGCCAGATGATGACCAGCAGCAGCGGGACCATAACCGTGGAAGTGCCGGTAAGAAAGGCGGACTTCGAAGGCGTGGTCAGCCTCAGGCCGCTGGTCTGGAACGCATAGCCGAGATAGAGAAAGAATCCGACGGTCACACCCGCGATAAGCGCCGGCCTGGTAAGCGAGGCCATTTGCCTGCGGTAAAACACGGCAAGCAAAACCGCCGCAAGCGCCATGCGGACCGCATTCAGAACCAGAGGAGAAGAATCATTGAGCGCTTGTTTGATGAGCACAAACGTGCTGCCCCAGATCAGGGTCATCAGCACCAGCAAAAGATGTGCTTTAAGAGAGCGGGACACTGCTGCTTATTTTAATCTGAGTGATCGTCTGGAAGCGCCTGGCGCGAGTTATGGTATTCTTCGACTGATGATTCACCTTCGCCGGACTATAGCCATTGTTAGCTTAATCGCCATACTGCTGGCGGCCGTGGTTCCTTCCGGCTCCGTCCTGCTGTGGGCCCTCATTGTTCCGCTTTTGTTTTTCGTCGAAAACCTCAGTCCGCTGGGCCGCCGTACAGTTTTTGAAAAGATACTTCTTCCAGCATCTCCGCTTCTTTCTAATTCCTGCAGCCGCGCTCCCCCGAACTACCTAGTCCGCACACATCTGGGCGCATAAGCGCCTCTTGATCTCAAACTGACTGGTCCGCAGTGTTTCATTCCGTGGCTTCCATGTTGCGTGACGTAATGCACTGCTGGGGAGAATCGTGTGTCGATAAAGAAATTGCTGCGTACGCTTGCAATCTGCCTGCCTTTGATGGTTGGCATAGTGGGTGGTGTGCCGATGAAACCTGAGGAAATTGAAGAGCTGATGCACAGCCTGAATCAACCGAAAATCACCGTTGCTATTCCTGGGGAAAGTGAGAACGGAGATGAGCCGATGGACGCAAGCTAAGCTGCCCGGCGTGGCTTTTTGCGTGCGCTAGGAGTTTTGTTGGCTTTTGTGCGGGAAGGTTTCTCAGGTTTGGTTTTCGAGATATTGTCCGCTGTTTTTCTTGCTGGAGCTTTCTTGCGCGGCTTCTTGTCGTCTGCCAATAGCCACTCCGCGCCTTTTTTTACTGCGGCTTTGCGATTGCTCTGCCATTCTTGGGAGCCATCGTCACCGGCAATTTCATTCAGGCTGCGCTGCGTAAGAACGGAGTAGTCGAGCTTGTCGATATTGAACTTTGCATTCATCGACGCGTCATTTTTCTTGATGAGCAGCCACTCTGTTCCTTTCGATCCGGGTCGGCGTGAGCGCATTTTGGCTAATACAAACTCGCCGTTGAGCTTTTCACCATGCAGCAGAAATTTCAGGTCGCCCTTTTCCATCATTGCGTGTTCGTCGCCCAGCGGTTCCCATGTGCCGGTGTCCCACACCATCACGGTGCCTGCGCCGTAATTGCCCTCAGGAATTTTTCCTTCAAAATGAAAATAGGAAACAGGATGGTCTTCCACCTGCATCGCCAGCCGCTTGTCGGCAGAGCTGAGCGAAGGGCCTTTGGGCACGGCCCACGATTTCAATACACCATCCATCTCCAGCCGGAAGTCATAGTGCAGATGTGACGCATGATGTTTCTGCACCACAAAGCGGCGCTGCTGGCTGCGCTCCAGTTTGCCTTTGGGCTCGGGCGTCTGGTCAAAGCTGCGTTTTTTGTTGTATTGCTCTAAGGCCATATAGATTGTGATGCTAAATGATGCTGCGCTTCTGGCTATATTTGAATTGGCTGTGAAACAATTGCAGGGCAGTTCTTACCGCGGATTCACGCGGATCAGCGCGGATTTCGAAAGAGCCCGTTGCAAGGGGTGATATAACACAAAATGGAATTTTCCTCTGAACGAATCATTAAACTCGCCGACGCAGCTCGCGCCATTCCAAGCAAGGATGGCAAGCTCTACGCCGAGCTTTTTCGCCATGGCACCCTGGCCATTGAAATATATGCACCCAAAGGTGCGGACTTGCAGCAGCCGCATACGCGCGATGAACTCTATTTTGTAGCTGCCGGCAGCGGGACATTTTTTGTTGAAGGCCAGCGGTTGCCATTCGCCCCGGGTGATGCGCTGTTTGTTGCTGCCGGCGAGGTGCATCGTTTTGAAAATTTCGCTGATGACCTGCTGGTCTGGGTGATGTTCTATGGGCCTGAAGGCGGTGAGCGTGTATAGTCGCAAACGTGTTCTGCTGGCGATGGTTTTCCTGGGGATGTTGTTACATGCGCAATCGCCTGAGCAGAAAGCACCTCCGCAACGCGTTTTCGATGAGCAGGCTGCTTCCAGGATGCTCTTGCAACTCAGTGAAGCCCTGCAAGGCCACAGCCAGAAACAATTTCTAGCGCTCTTTGATCTGGACAAGATGAAGGACGGAGCGATCTTCAAACAACAGATTTCTTCTTTCTACGCGCAGACAGAATCCATCCGCGTGCACATGAACCTGGGCGAGATCGCCAATGAGGGTGAAAGCACAACTGTTTCAGTGGACGCAGAGATAGAGGCCGAGCCGCGCAATGGCGGGCCGGTAGCGCATCAGAATGAAACGCTCACCTTTACTGTTGTCAACTCAGGCGGATGGAAGTTTGCTGATGTCCAGCCGCGCTCTTTCTTCTCGCTGCCATGAAGCGCGATTATCCTGACCGTCCGATTGTTGGTGTGGGC
>DASZMF010000632.1:0-6791 GCA_035552035.1 Candidatus Angelobacter sp. | reverse complement strand
CATCTTCTACCGGAATAACTTTATACCCAAGTTCATATTCGGCCTTGGTAGATGCGGCAAACATCTTTTTGCGGCCCATTTTTACTGCGTCAATGGTGGCGCGCGGCTCTTTGCCTAAAATGGTTCCGGTGAAGAACTGGTCAAACACGGCAAATCCCATGGCCACAGCATGTGGCACTTTCATTGTGGGTGATGGCAAACCAGTAAGCTCGGAGAGCTTATCCAGTATCTGTTTCAACGTCAGGTTTGCGCCGCCCAGAATATAGCGCTCTCCCGGACGCGCTTTTTCCATGGCAAGCAAATGTCCGCGGGCCACTTCTCTCACGTCTGCCAGGTTAAGCCCTGTGTCCACGTAGGCAGGAAATTTGCGCTTCAGGAAATCGACAACGATTCTTCCTGTAGGCGTTGGCTTAATGTCATATTCGCCAATCGGCGTTGTGGGATTCACCACCACAACATTGGCGCCGTTGCGGCCGGCCTCCAGCGCAATCTGCTCGGCCATAAATTTTGACCGCTTATAGTGCCCAACCATGTCTTTGATCGACACCGGAGAGTCTTCGCGGGCAATGTGGCCTTCGCGGGTAAATCCCATGGTGGCGACGGAACTGGTATAGATCACCCGACGCACGCCGCATTCCTGAGCCGCGCGGATAATGGCCCGCGTGCCCTCAACATTGGAGCGATACATCTGCTCGGGATCGCGTACCCACAAGCGGTAGTCGGCGGCAACGTGGAAGACAAACTCGCAGCCCGCCATGGCTTTCTTTAGCGACTCAGGATCGCGCAGGTCGCCGGTCGCCACTTCTGCGTGGAGATCAGCGATGTTGTCAGTCCGGCTGGTGGAACGAACCAGCAGGCGCAGATCAGCGCCGCGCACAGCCAGTGCTCGCGCAACATGGCTGCCAACAAATCCGGTCGCTCCTGTGATGAAAACTTTCATAGTTCATTCAAACGAGAAATTATGTGCTGCAAAACCCAGGCACCTAAATCTTCTTCGCTTATTTCTCCCGCAGCCGCTGCAAAAAAAGTATCTGCTGCTTCCAAAGGGTCTACTTTTAAACGCAGCCCGTTGAGGTTAAGAAATATATTCAATGCAATAAAAGCCGCACGCTTGTTGCCGTCAAAAAATGGATGGTTCCGTAAAATCCCAACAGCATAACTAACAGCCAGCCGCCCGATGTCTTCTACGCCCTCATAGGCATATAAATTTCTTGCTCGTGCTAGAGCAGAATCTAGAAGGCCTTCCTCTCTCATACCTTCTAATCCGCCATCTTCAGCTAAGGCCACAGTGTGCGCCTTCAACAAAGCTGCTTTCTTGATCCAGACCGGCTCACTCACTTGGCCAACGCGCGCAACGTCTCTCGATATTCAGCCATTACCTCACGAGCGATCTCAAGTTGGCGCTCTACCTCCGGATCACTCCCTGTAAGGAGATAGCCATCAGGAGTTTCCAAAGCAAAGACCGTTTCACCTTCACTAACATGTAAGCGCTGAAGCATTTCCTTTGGCAGCGCAATGCCGGTGGAACCTTCGGCTAAAGTCAGCTTAAGAATGGCCATCATGCCCCCAAAAAACGAAAACAATCTCTTTTCAGAAAAAAATCTAGTCCAGAACTTCCGCCTGAATGCCGATATTCTTTTCGCCCGCGGCTTTCTTCTCCCAGTATTTTTTTACCCAGGCATCAAAGCTCTTGCCTGCCGCGGTATCGCGACCGGTAAAGCTGAGCGCGGCAATGTCCGCGTATGGAACTGAGATTTTCTGGTCTGAATCTTTGGGGAAAAGCCGCACGGCGGAATCAGACAAGGTCTTGCCGGTGCGCCGATCAAAGATGTAGCCCTCAACCTTGCTGCCGTCTTTGCGGGTGATGGTTACATCCCCGCGATAATCAAACGCCTTCTCCAGAGCCTGGCGAACTTCTTCTTCGCTCGCCAGCTCCGGCACCCAGCCTTCCAGCTTTTCATGCTTGAATCCGGGCGCTACTTCCAGAGAGTCAGGGTTTTGAATTTTGTTGCCGTCAGCCGGAGCGCTCATGCGTTGGTCTCCTCCATCTGGCTGGCTTCCTTGATTTGCACCAGAGGATCGTAGCTGTGCACAGGCCGCTCAGTTTCGTTCAGGAGTTTCAACGCGTGTTCATCTTTGTGGCGGGTAAAGATGGTGGCGCGCGCCGTGGACAGAAGGCCGCGCAGCGAGCCAAAGGTATCGTTTACGGCTGTGGCTTCATAGCCGCTGTGCACCATGCAATTCGCGCACTTCGGATTGCCTGACTCTGTGCCGTATTCTTCCCAGGCCGTGCTGTCCATCATCTCTTTAAAGCTATCGGCGTAGCCGTCTTGCAGCAGGTAACACGGTTTCTGCCAGCCAAAGATGTTGTAGGTCGGCATGCCCCAGGGAGTGCAAGCGTAGTTGCGGTCACCCATCAGGTATTCGAGGAACAGAGGTGACTGGTTAAACTGCCAGCTCTTTTTCCGGTTCGACAGAATCGCGCGGAACAGCCTCTTGGTGCGGGCCTTACCCAGGAAATGTTTCTGGTCAGGCGCTTTGTCGTACGAATAGCCGGGTGAAAGCATCATGCCTTCAACGCCCAGAGCCATCATCTGGTCAAAATGCTCGCGGACGCTATTCGGATCAGCGCCATCAAACAGCGTGGTGTTGGTGGTGACGCGGAAGCCGCGCTTCAGCGCTTCCTTCATGCCTTCAATCGCCTGATCGTATCCGCCTTCACGGCAGACAGAAAAATCATGATGCTCGCGTTCGCCATCCACGTGGACAGAGAACGTCAGATACTTGCTCGGCTTGAAGAGATCGAGCTTTTCTTTGAGCAGCAGCGCGTTGGTGCAGAGATAGATATATTTCTGGCGCGCTACCAGCCCTTCCACGATCTTGCCGATCTGCGAATGCATGAGCGGCTCGCCACCGGGGATCGACACCATGGGCGCTCCGCATTCATCCACGGCGCGGAAACACTGCTCCGGCGTGAGCTCTTTTTTCAAGATATGCGCCGGATATTGGATCTTGCCGCAGCCCGCGCACGCCAGGTTGCAGCGAAACAGCGGCTCCAGCATCAGCACCAGCGGATAGCGCTTGCGTCCAGCGAGCTTTTGCTTAATCACGTAGCTCGCCACGGTCCACATCTGTGAAATCGGTACCGGCAAATCAGGTCTCCTCGAAAATCAGCTCTTAGTAATTGGCCTTTAGCTCTTGGCTTTGTCTCGTTATCTCGAACAGTTTCGCTAACTTAAAAAATTTCGTTTATAAAACTTGCAGTCCTACGAACCACAGTTTCAATTTCCGATCACCCGATGCCTCATCCTCTTCCGTAGCCCACGCTTCCCTCTTCATACAGACTCGAGAATTCGCGGGTATACGTTGACAACGCAATCAACGGGAAATAATCCCTGTACAGGTGATACGCCAGATAGAACACGCGCGGGAAACCTGTTCCCGTATACTGCGCTTCGTCCCAGTGTCCATCGGGTCGCTGCGTTTCTAATAGATATAAGATGCCGCGCTGCACGGAATCGCTGCGCGTATCGCCAGCGGCCAGCAGGCCCATAATGGCCCATGCGGTCTGCGACGGGGTGCTTGGCCCAATGCCGCGCGTTGTTGGATCGTCATAAGATCCGCAGGTTTCGCCCCAGCCGCCATCAGCGTTCTGCACCATGCGCAACCACTCCGCGCCTTGCTGCACATGCGGTTCATGATGGTCTTCACCAATCGCCTGCAGGCCGCGCAGCACCAGCATGGTTCCGTAGATGTAATTCACGCCCCAGCGGCCGAACCATGATCCATCCTGCTCTTGTTCATTCAGGATGAACTCGATTGCCTTCTTCACGTGCTTATCTTCTTTGCTTACGCCGTACGTTGCCAGCATTTCCAGCACGCGGCCGGTAATGTCAACGGTTGGCGGATCGAGCATGGCATTGTGGTCAGCAAATGGAATGTTCTGGAAGACCATGCGCGTGTTGTCTTTATCGAATGAGGCCCAGCCACCGCTCTTGCACTGCATGGCAAAAATCCAGTCAATGGCGCGCTGGCTTACTTCATGCTGATAGCGCTCGCGTGGATTCTCTACTTTGTTCAGGCCCAGCAGCACCATGGCTGAATCGTCCACGTCGGGATAAAACTCATTGTTGAATTCAAAATACCAGCCGCCCGGCTGGACGTTCGGCACTTTGACTGACCAGTCGCCTTTGTTGCGGACTTCCTTGCTCAGAATCCAGTCCGCGGCCTTCAGCATGCGCGGATCATCCTTGGTTACGCCGCTCTCGCCCAGCGCAAACATGGCATACGCTGTATCCCACACAGGCGACATACAGGGCTGCATGCGGAACGTAGGCTCAGAGTGGTCTGGCACGCCGGCTTCTTCAATGCCCAGCTTTTCAAATTCATCCAGTGCGCGGATCACCTGCGGATCGTCAGTTGAATATCCCAGGCAACGCAACGCAATAATGGAATTGAGAATGCCGGGATAGATTGCGCCCAATCCGTCTGATTTTTCCAGCCGATCCAGCATCCAGTGCTTGGCTTTCTGAATGGCCAGATAGCGCAGTGGACGAATATTGAAGCGTTCGCAAAAATGCACAACGCGGTTCAATACCAGGAAGAAGTTTCTCCAGGAGATTGCCTTCTCATCCCACTTCAGGTGCAGATGCTTGCCGTGGCGGCCGCCAATAAACAGTTCGTCAATGCTCATCTCTGGCGAAAGCTTCTTGAACGGCTTGCGCGCATACGCGATGGAAAGCGGAACCAGGATGGCGCGCGACCACGAAGAAATTTCATACAGATTGAACCAGAACCAGTTGGGAAAAAGCACAATCTCCGGCGGAATAGCTGGCACGGCTTCCCAATCATATTGGCCCAGAAAACACAGATAAATCTTGGTGAAGGTGTTGCACTCGGTAACGCCGCCCAGTTCCAGAATCCGGGTGCGCGCGCGCGCAAGGATTGGATGGTCCAGCTTATAGCCCATTAATTTCAGGGCAAAATACGCTTTTACTGAAGCGCTGATATTTGAAGGTCCGCCGGAATAAATGGGCCAGCCGCCATCAGTATTCTGGTGGCGAATAATTTCAGGCACCGCGCGCTCCATGCGGCTTGCGTTGCCCGTGCCCAGCAGCGTGTGTATGGCGATGTAATCGGACTCAAGAGTAGTATCGGCTTCCAGTTCACCGCACCAGTAGCCGTCTTTGTGTTGCTGGGCAAAGAGATAGTTCCGCGCCTTCTCAATGCCAAGGGCCACGCGGCCCAGCATGTCGTCAATTTTCCCGAAGAGCATCTGCGCAGGATGCTGATTGGACAACTTGCTCATTGCTACTTACTCCGCAGCGATAGCCGGCGCTGCTTCAATGGCTTCCACAATCTCCGGTGGCAGGCCAAAACGAACATTCTCTGGCATAACCTCAACTTCGCGGATATTGGTAAAGCCTCTGGCTTTTAGAAAATCTATGGCCTGTTCCACCAGAATCTCCGGCGCGGAAGCGCCCGCGGTCAGGGCCAGCGTCTTGATGCCGACAAGCCACTCTGGTTTTATGTCACTGGCTGTATCGATCAGGTAAGAAGGCGTTCCCAGATTGGTGGACACCTCAACCAGTCGGTTGGAGTTGGAGCTGTTCTCAGAGCCGACGACCAGCAGCAAGTCGGCCTGGTGCGCCACATCTTTTACCGCTGTCTGGCGGTTCTGCGTGGCATAGCAAATATCCTGTGCATGCGGCCCTTCAATCAAGGGGAATTTCTTTCGCAGAGCATCAATCACATCTTTGGTTTCGTCCAGGCTGAGCGTGGTCTGGGTAATATAGGAAATCCGCGTGGGATCTGGAACTTCCAGCGCCTCAACTTCACTGGCGCTGCCCACCACTTGCGTCACTTCCGGAGCTTCGCCCAGAGTGCCAATCACTTCGTCATGGTCATGGTGGCCAATCAAAATAATGCTGTAGCCGCCTTTAGCGTACTTTACGGCTTCCACGTGGACCTTGGTCACCAGCGGGCAGGTTGCGTCAATAACCCGCAAGTCGCGCAGCTTACTGGCTTCACGCACACTGGGCGACACGCCATGGGCGCTGTAAATAAGGCGCTGGCCATCCGGGACTTCATAAACTTCGTCAACAAAGATTGCGCCTTTGGCTTTAAGCTCTTCCACCACATAGCGATTGTGGACGATCTCTTTACGTACGTAGATCGGCGGCCCAAAAGAATCCAGGGCAATGCGGACGATATCGATGGCTCGTACCACTCCGGCGCAAAAACCCCGGGGCTTCAGCAACAATAAAGTATTGGCTTCTGGTGTCATTGTTATCTGTAATTATACCCTTGAATACACTTCTTCCTGCCTTAAAGATACCCAATGGCCGGGCCCTGGGGCCATGCCAAGCCATTGAAATATCGATATTTAGCAGTAATCAGGGAGTATCTTAGGGTGAACGGGGGATGAACGGGCAGCCCTGAATAGTGGCTTGGGAACCGGCCAAGGCCGCCTTATGGCGATATTTATTTCAAAGGCGCCCAGCGGCTTGTAGCCAGAGCAATCGGCAAGCCAACCAGAACCGTATGCCCGATGGGGCCGGTAATGATTGACGCAGGATCAAAACTGGGTGGCCAACGGTGAATAGCTGAAAGCGGCAGCACAACGCAGGTCATCATCAACCAGACAAACTCACCGTAGAGCAATCCGGCCAGGACCGGTCTTTGTGTAAGGAATGCGATCTGCCGGCTGGCCACGTAGTAGATTGCAGCCCAGATAAACGCAATCAGAAAGTGCAGAAAGAGCCCCAGAGCCGCTGTGCTGGCTCCGCCTT
>DASZMF010000631.1:0-11749 GCA_035552035.1 Candidatus Angelobacter sp. | reverse complement strand
CATCGACCAGGCTGGGGCCCAGGCGGCGCGAAGAAACCAGTACGTGGTCCTGCCGCAGATACGTATCGAGATCAAGCTCATGAGCCCCGATGGGATGGCCTTCCCGCACCATGACCACGATTCGATCAGAAAACAGCGGCTCCTGTTTGATGCTGTCACTCATGGTGATGGGGATATCCAGCGTCAGGTCGAGCGAGCCGCTGGCCAGCTCGATTTCAATCTCACGCCGCTTTACACGCGAGGTGGTCATGGAAATTTCCGGAGCGGCCTTGGCCATGATCTTCATCAGCGGCGGAAGGATGGTGGATTCCATGATCTCCCAGAAACCAATCTGGAAATCGCGCCGCGTGTGGGCCGGGTCAAAATTGCGGTTTTCATACAAATTGACCTCAAGGATTTGCAACGCCTGCCGCACTTCGTTGATCATGTTACGGCTGAAGGGCGTGGGCACCATATTGGCGCCTTCGCGGATGAAGAGCGGATCTTTCAGCAGCTCGCGCAGGCGCTTGAGCGCATGGCTCATGGCCGGCTGCGTGAGTTTGAGCTGGCGGCCCGCGCGCGTAAGATTGCCTTCACGGTAGATGGCTTCTAGGACCACGAACAGGTTGAGGTCGACCTGGCTGAGATGCACGGCACAAATTTTACACTATTCGCATGATTCATTTGATGAATTGAGAATAATCTACTAGCCTAATAGAGCTTCTGGCATCCGGAAGGGTGAAACATGAATTTTGATTACAGCGAAAAAGTTAAAGGACTCATGCAGCGCCTGTCGGCGTTCATGGACGAGCATATTTATCCCAGCGAAAAACGCTTCCATGAAGAGGTGGAGAAAAATCGCTGGGTGCCGGGCCGGGTGATTGAAGATCTCAAGCCCAAGGCGCGCGCCGCCGGACTGTGGAACCTTTTTCTTCCGGACAGCAAAGACGGCGCAGGGCTCACGAACCTGGAATATGCTCCGCTGTGCGAGATCATGGGCCGCAGTTTTATGGCTCCGGAGGTCTTTAATTGCTCCGCGCCAGACACCGGCAACATGGAGGTTCTGGCACGCTATGGCACTCCGGAACAGCAAGAACGCTGGCTGAAGCCTCTGCTGGCGGGCGAGATACGTTCGTGCTTCGCGATGACTGAGCCGGCGGTGGCTTCTTCTGACGCGACCAATATTCAAGCCAGCATCCGCCGCGAAGGCAATGAGTATGTGATTGACGGACGCAAGTGGTGGTCGTCTGGCGCGGGTGATCCACGGTGCAAGATTGCTATCTTCATGGGCAAGACGGATCCCACGGCGAAGCGCCATCAACAGCAATCCATGGTTCTGGTGCCCATGGACACGTCGGGAGTAAAAATCGAGCGGCTGCTCACGGTTTATGGTTATGACCACGCGCCACACGGACATGGCGAAGTCAGCTACACCAATGTGCATATACCGGTAACGAATATGCTGCTGGGTGAGGGACGTGGATTTGAGATTGCGCAGGGCCGTCTTGGCCCAGGACGCATACACCATTGCATGCGGTGCATTGGCGTGGCCGAGCGCGCGCTGGAGATGATGTGTGAACGGGTAAAAGCGCGCGTGGCGTTTGGCAAGACAATCGCCGAGCAAGGAACGATTCGCGCGGACATTGCGGCTTCACGCATGGAGATTGAGCAGGCGCGGCTGCTCACGCTGAAAGCTGCCTACCTGATGGACACGGTGGGCAACAAAGCGGCGCGCGCTGAGATTGCGATGATCAAAGTGGTCGCGCCGAATATAACGCTGAAGGTGCTGGATCGGGCAATTCAGGCGCACGGCGCTGCGGGCGTTTCACAAGACACGTTTCTTGCCGGCGCGTGGGCCAATGTGCGGACGCTGCGTCTGGCGGACGGGCCGGATGAAGTCCACACGGAGGCGATTGCGCGGCAAGAGCTGGAAAAAGATGCTGCTCATGTGCGCAAGCCGGAGCTGGCGCTGGCCGGACGTTAGATTAGCGTAAAGCCTGACTGGCATTACGCGATTGACGTTTGGGAAATTTTATTTAAAAAAAGTTTGAAAGGCCGCGGCGATCTTCATGGGAAGATCGTCGTTGGTTTTTTTGCCGAGCAGGTCATGGCCAGCGCCTTCTACTTCCATCAGCGAGGTCGGCACGGGTATCAAGGCGAGGGCTTCTTTCATTTCTGCGTGTGGGCCAAAGGGATCGCGCGATCCGTGAACAAACAGCGCCGGCGTGTTGAGTTTCGGGAAATGCGCGGTGCGCAGATCGGCGGGCTTGCGCGGTGGATGCAGCGGATAAGAGAGCAGTATCAATCCAGCTACAAGTTGCGGCTGCTCGGCGGCAAGCATGGTTGACTGGCGTCCGCCGTAAGAGTGGCCACCAAGAAAGATTTTTCCTGCCGTCATTTTTTCTGCGGCCATTTTTTCTGGGGCCATTTTTTCTACGATCATGGAGCGCAGAACTTCTACAGCACGGCGCAGACCTTCACGATCGCGGGCGGCCATGGCGGGGAACGGCGGGCCACTGGGGCGCGACTGGCGAAACGGAAGATCGCAGCGGAGGACCAGATATCCCGCATCGGCAAAGGCATTGGCAACGGCTGTGAGCAATTTGCTCTGGCAATTTCCACCCGCACCGTGGGTAAGCACCAGAGCGTCACCGTGGGGCTGCGCGGGTTCGTGGAAAAAGCCACGGACTGCGGGCTCGGCTGAGTTATCAGAGAATTCGCGCACAGTATTCATGGTTCAATTATTACCAAATTATCCAGCCACGTATCAGCCGGCCACTTCCACCGGTACAGATCGGAGCCGCTCCACTTCCTCATGCATACGCTGCGCGGCTTCTTTGCGATCAGAAAAGCGAAACGCATCCGCAGAAAAATTCACGGCAACCCTGATGGAATGCTTACCCAGAAGATTGAGTAGATGAGGCAGCAAGGTCATGGTTCCCCAGTAACAGGCGTCGGTTCCGGCGTGGCCGTCTGGCACGCTATACGCAATGCTGGCGGCTGAGACTGGGGCCTGCAGGTCAACCGCCGGCTGGAAAAGCGAGGAATGAAAGCGCATGACCTGCGAGCCATCTGAGCTTGTGCCTTCAGGAAATAGTACGAGAGGCAGACCGTGGGCCAGTGCCGCCTGTATTTCCGGCTGGACGGTATGAGTTTCACTGCGGCGGGAGCGGTCCACGTAAATCGTGCCGGCCAGGGTAGCGATCCAGCCTACGGCGGGCCAGCTACGCACCTCGCGCTTGGAGACAAAGGCGCACGGTGCGATGGCACTATACACCATGATATCGAGATAGCTGAGATGGTTGCTGGCGATCAGCCCGGCGCCAGGTGAGCCTGTGACTTGAATAGTGACGGCGATTCTGGCGAGTGTCCAGCGGGACCAACGGTGCAGGATGCCGATGCGCGTTTCTGCTGACAGCCTTCCGCCAAGCCGGCGGAGACCGTATTCCGCCAGGCAGCAGGAGACTCCAAAAATGAGTCCACTGCCGCGCAGCACGATGCGGGCAATCCTTTTCGGCAATGAGGCAGGCAGCATTTCCATGGAGCTAAACGGTGACAACCAAGAGTGACAACACGGCTTGACAGCCCAAGAGCGGCGAAATCGCGAATGGCCGGCAACCATTGATATTCAAGTCTATTCAGGCAAGAAAGTCCACGCCGGGCATTCTAAAAATGCCTGCCCGGGCGCGTTGAGAGACAATGAGCGCGCGACTGGATAGAATATGGGTAAACAGCTAGACTGATTTGCAGCTTACCAGGGGTCATAGCTCGGGTCATAGCTTGAGCCATGGGCGTGTTGCACGTACACCAGACCTGCGCTCGTATTTTCTGAAAATAGAGGAAGCACCGAATGAAAGCACTTATCACTGTTACGTCATTATTTTTTATTGTTCTTTTGAGCGGATGCCTGGGATCAAACAACAGTTCCATTGCGCCAACGCTGGCGTTTATGTATGCAGTTGGGCCCGGGAGTAATACGATCAATGGGTTTACCGAGAACTCCATAGGCGATGTGGAGGCGCTCCCGATCCCGTCCTTCGCTACCAACCCTCGCCCGGTGTCAATTGCTCTGCACCCATCCAAGAACTTTCTTTATGTTCCGAATCTCACCTCAAACACAGTATCGGGGTTCAATATTGACCATACCGCCGGAATTCTGAGCCCGATTGGAACAGCGCAACCGCCTACGCCGGTACAGTCTCAGCCAGTTGCAGCGGGGGTTAATTCTACCGGCGGATTTCTCTATGTACTCAACCAGGGCTCGGCTTCCATCTCAGTGTTTAGCATTGATGGTACTCGGGGACTTTTAACCGAGATTGCCGGATCTCCTTTTCCCACAGCCGTGAATCCGCAATCCATGGTGGTATCACCAACCACAGGTTTTCTTTATGTAGGAAACGGCACACTGGGAACGATTTCAGGATTCTCCATTGCAACGAACGGAACGCTTACCCAGCTTGCAGGTTCTCCCTTTCCCACGGAGGCAGGCGCAACATTAGCCGGGCTGACAATTGATCCCAAGGGGCAATTCCTGTTTGCCGCCGATTCGGCAAACAATGCGATTGCCAGCTTCAACATTGGCGCCAGCGGCGTATTAACCGCAGTGGCAGGCTCACCGTTTGCGGCCGGCACATCGCCACTGGCAACCGCTGTGGATGCAAACTCCGCCTTTCTTTACGCGGCGAACAATGTCTCGGGCAATGTTTCCGCTTTTACGATTACTGCAGGCGCATTAACGCCCATTGCCGGATCGCCTTTTGCGCTAGTGGCTGCCGGCACGGTCTCTGCGCCGCAACCAGTATTCCTGACCGTGGATCCGAGCAATACATTTCTCTACGTTGGCAATGCCGTCACGAACGACATAAGTGTCTTTGGCATCAAGAAGACGGATGGCACCCTGGGGCTGGTGACTGACTCGCCGTTTCCAGAAGGCTTCACGCCACAATGGATCGTTATAACGCAGTAGGGTGAAAAAGATTGAGAACGTACAACAAGGCAGGCTAAATTAAGGCTTCAGGAAAGAAAAGCGTTTAGCCTGACTTACGCCGCCTGATCGTCCTGGCGGCGGCGCGAGCGTTGCGCAATACTGCGCACCTTCTTGTCCGCATAACCGGCAACGCGGAATAAAGATACCCCGGCGAAGAGTACCCCGAGCCAGCCGAAACCAAGAATGATCCACATAAGCATGGATTCAGTAAGATTCATTCCAGCGTTGCCGGGTTGGTTTTAAAAGACGGCAGAAATTCGCGAACGTTTGCTTACGCTACCGGGTTAGTGGGGTACGGACTTAAAGACCTCGCCGCCTTTCATTACAAAATCAACCTTTTGCAGAAGGCCGATATCCGCAATGGGATCGCCCTTTACGGCAACCAGGTCAGCATATTTTCCAGCGGTAATGCTGCCCACGTCATTTTGCATACCCAGCAGTTCAGCGGCGCTGCTGGTGGCCGCGCGGATGGCTTGAATCGGCGTCATGCCGTATTTCACCATGTAAGGAAATTCAATCGCGGGATCAACGGCCCAGTCAAAGCCGCCAACATCGGTGCCAAAGGCAATTTTTACCCCCGCGCTCATGGCACGGCGGAAAGTATCTTCATGGATCTTGAGCATCTCCAGCCATACCTTGGCTCCGGCGGCAGCCCGGCCTTGCGCCACGTACTCGCCTACATAGATGGTGGGCACATAGAAGATGCCTTTTTGCGCCATGGTTTTCAGGTCAGCTTCAGTGATGTAGTTGCCATGCTCAATTGAATCCACACCGGCCTCAACGGAATTGTGAACGCCGTTGAGCGCCATGGCATGGGAAGCTACCTTGTGGTGCTGGCGATGGGCTTCGTCCACGATGGCATGCAGCTCTTCCGGGGTAAAAGTTGGTATGTCATCAAGAACGCCATCTGGCCGGACAAAATAGCTGCGGTCTGAATACACCTTGATCCAGTCAGCGCCAAAGCTGATTTGCTCACGCACGGCTTTACGGGCGTCGTCAGGGCCATCCACCACTTGCACGCCGTGAGGCACGGTGATCTCCGGAGAATAGCCAGTGAGTGGATACGCGCCGGTGACGTCCATGGCGCGGGTTGCGACTTTCATGCGCGGCCCGGGAATAATTCCGGCATTGATGGCCTTCTTTAAATCAACGTCAGCATAGCCAGCGCCTTCAGTTTCAAGATCGCGAATGGTTGTAAAGCCATATTCCAGCGCCCGGCGCACGGAGCGCGTGCCGAGAATCGCGCGATAGGCAGTGGTTTGCTTGAGCAGTTGCTCATCATAGTCAGCGGCGGTAATGTCACCCTGCAGCAGAACGTGCGTGTGCGTGTCAATTAAGCCGGGCAGACAGGTGTGGTCAGACAGATCAATGAGCTGGCTGTTCGCCGGAGGCGCGGCATTTTCCTGGACGTCACGAATGCGCTCGCCTTGAAAGCTAATCAGCACATTGTGCTGGACCTTTCCGGTTTCCGGCTGCACCAGCGCGCCGCAGCGCACATACTGGGTCAACACGGGAACTGCTATGTTCATCTTTTTGTCCTGACCCTGGGCTGGTAAAAACACCGCCAGTGAAACCAGGGCCAGGCTGGCGGCGAAGATCGCAATTCTTCTCATCGGTACACCTCTTCTTTAGCTTCTACGGCTTCTACTCTGCCCGGTGGCAGGGAAGCTGGTAATCGTAACAGAAGGCAGCGCACAGGGGAAAAACGCAGGCAGTGAGTAGCCGCGCTTATCGTAAATATTCTGTGCTACTATCAGCCCACGCCCCCAGGTGGAGAACAGCTTCTATGGAACTAGCTTTGCGCCCGATGAGCACTTCGCAAGTGCTGGACCGGACGTTTTATCTATACCGCAATAACTTTGTACTATTCGCCGGAATAGCCATTATTACGCCTGCGCTGAAGCTGATAGCGCTGCTGGTGCAGTTGAAGATTTTTGGGCCCATGGTGATACCGCAACAGCCAACCGACTTCACCCCGCAACTCATGCAGGCGTTTTTTGTACGCGCCATCATTGGGGCAATCATCTCGTCCATTGTTTATTTAATTGGAACAGCGCTGGCTTCCAGCGCCACTGCGTATGCCGTTTCCATGGTGCATCTGGGAAAAGCGACAACCATTGGAGAGTCCTACAGCAAGATTAAGCCAATTTTCCTGAAGATTATCTGGCTGCTTTTCCGGATCCTCATTTTTACGATTGGACCGCTGCTCCTTTGTTACGTGCTTCTGCTGGGATCTGTTTTCACCATGGCGAGCCTGACAAAAGCCGGCGGCGGCACATCACCCGTGGCCGCCATGATTATAGGAATCGCCGCGGCCCTGCTGGGACTGGCTGGACTTGTAGGCTCCTTAGTCTGGATGTTCTATGCCCTTTGCCGGTATGCGCTGGCTGTACCTGCGTGCACGCTGGAAAATCTGTCCGCTAAAAACTCCATGGCCCGCAGCAAGTTTCTTACTTATGGCGCCAAGTGGAGTATTCTTGGCATAGTTCTGCTTACGGCGATCATGAGCTTTGTTGTAGGTTATGCGTTGCAGTTACCTGCCCTGCTGGTGAGCGGCTCAGTGATGATGACGGCCAAGACTCATCTGACTGTGGCAACCTCCATCTGGATCTATGTTGCTGACTTTCTTGGCGGCAGCATTACCGGCCCCATCACCACGGTAGCGCTGGTACTGGTTTACTATGACCAGCGCGTCCGCAAAGAAGCCTTTGATCTACAAATTATGATGGAAGCCGTGGGGCAGCAGGCGCAAATACAGCCGGCCGTTGCCGCACCACCACCACCCGCTTTCGGATGACACGCCGACACATCGCCGGTACCGCCGCTCTTCTGGGCCTGATGCTGCTTTGCTGCGCTCCACATGCCAGAGCAGGTGACCTCTCTGTTTCTGAATATCGCCAGCAAACTAAAGATATCGCAGCCAAAGTAGATGCACTACAGTCTCATCCAGAAGCCGCGGGCGAACTGGTAACGTCAATTCCTGACCAGGTTTCTGTATTCACCCATGGCGGCGCGGTTACCGTAAACAACAAGACACTCAAAGACAGCCTGACTACATTCGTTGGCGCGAACGAACAAAAGCGGCCGGGCATTCTGCGCGAGATACAGACTTACGCCCAGGCCATGAGCCGCGCTGCTGACGCGTTTGACAGCAACAGCAATGATCTGGCCGCTGAGCGCGGCAGGCTGGTCCAGATTCTTGCGCGACACGAGTTCAATAAAGTGAAGGGACCGAATGCCAAGGACGCGCTGCTCACACGCATCTTTCAATGGATCTCTAAAATACTAAGCAAGCTGGCCTTCCGCGGCGCTGCCAACTTCGATTTGATGCGGCTCTTGATTTATCTGTTTGTGGGCGCGGCAGTGACGCTCTTGCTGGTATGGACCATCCGCCGGCTGCGCCGCCCGCGTGAAGAGTTTTTGCCGCGTGAGATTATTCCCTTTTCTCCTTCCGCACGCGGATGGCGCACATGGCTGGCTGAGGCGCGCGCTCTGGCGCAACAACAGGACTGGCGCAACGCCATCCATCTGTCTTACTGGGCCGGCATTGCTTACCTGGAAGAACATGGCGCATGGAAGCCAAATCGCGCGCGCACGCCGCGTGAATATCTGCGGCTGATTGGCACGCGGGCAGCGCAGTATCCCGTGCTGTCTGCGTTGACACGCAAACTGGAAACTGTGTGGTACGGCTACGGAAACGCCAGTGAAGCGGACTACCAGGAGGCTCTGGGCCAGCTGGAGAAACTGGGGTGCCGATGAAGATTGAACGCAGTGATCGCCGGCTGTTGATCTGGGCAGGCGTGTTTGTGTTGTTGATCATCATTGCTCTCGTCTTTGTATCGCCAGACCAGGAAGAGTCCGGCGCTCCCAGCACATATTCAGTGCAAAGCCACGGCGCAAAGGCGGCGTTCCTGCTGCTAAAGGAAACCGGATACAACGTGGAGCGCTGGGAGCAATCTCCCACCGGGCTGCCAGCCGATCCCACACATACTGTGCTGGTGTTGGCGTCGCCCTTCCGTATTCCCACGCGCGACGAGAAAAATGCGCTGCAAATTTTCCTGAGCCATGGCGGAAAAATTGTGACCACCGGCGAAAACATATCTTTTTATCTGCCGGACGCGGACACCGAGGCGGAAGCACTGCCAGCGCCGAGCCCGAAAGATTACCAGCCGCAATTGCTGACTCCGCTCACACGCGGCGGCGCGATACAGCTGTCCCCTGAAGCTTACTGGAAGGGGCCATCCACGCACTCGCTGGCGCACTACGCCGATGAAGGCCGCCCGATTGTTGTCTCTTACAAAGTGGGCCAGGGCGAGGTGATCTGGTGGGGCGGCAGCACGCCGCTCACCAACGCCGCTATTGCCAAGTCCGGAAATATGGCGCTGCTGCTGAATTCGCTGGGCCTCACAGATAAAGATGAAGCCGGCGCAGTCCACATACTCTGGGACGAATATTTTCACAGTCCGCAAAGCTCGGTGAGCTCTTACATGACCGATCCGCCGGTAATTTCCGGACTGGCGCAATGCGCGCTGGTTTTTATTGCAATGCTTTTTACCTTCTCGCGACGCAATGGGCCCACCCATCCGCTGCCGCAGCCTTCGCGGCTTTCTCCGCTGGAGTTCATACATACGCTGGGCAAACTTTATCATCGGGCCAATGCTGTGCACTCCGCGCTGGCGATTCCCTATGCGCGGTTCCGCATGCTGGCCACGCGGCGGCTGGGAATCAATACGGATGTTCCCGCGGCTGAGCTGGCGAATTCGGTGAAGAACCGGATGAATTATAAAGATGGTTCTTTTGCCGCGCTGTTGCAGCAGATTGAAACCGCCTTGCATAATCCAGAGTTGAAAGAAGCTTATGCGCTGGAACTGGCCCAGCAGTTGAGCCGGCACGCGCAGAATTTGAAATTGATTTCTACAGAAAGACAGGAGACCACCCTTCATGCAGACCGTGTCCCAGGTGCTCACGCACGGACGAACTGAGCTAGCCAAAGTAATTGTTGGCCAGGAAGAGCTGATCAACCAGTGCCTGCTCACAGTGTTGTGCGGAGGCCACGCATTGCTGGAAGGCGTGCCGGGCATCGCCAAGACGCTGGTGATTAAAAGTTTTGGCCGGCTCTTTAATCTGGAATTTCGCCGCGTGCAGTGCACCTCTGATCTCATGCCGGCAGATATTATCGGCAGCAATGTGCTCAATCTTTCCAACAGCACATTCGCGCTGCACAAAGGGCCGCTCTTTACTGACTTGTTGCTGGCGGACGAAGTCAACCGCATGCCTCCGCGCACGCAGGCCGCCGTGCTGGAAGCGATGGAAGAACGCCAGATCACCAATGATGGCATTACGCATCCGCTGTCACAATTTTTTACCGTCTTCGCCACGCAAAATCCTATTGAGTTTGAAGGCACATATCCTCTACCAGAAGCGCAGCTGGACCGCTTCCTGTTGAAGATCAAAGTTGGCTATCCCGATGCCGCGCAGGAGATCACCATCCTGCAAAACCACCATGAAGGGTTTGACGCACATAATCTTGCTGCTGCCAACATCACGGCGCTCTCGCCTGATGTACTGGCCCAGGCGCGCGCGGAAATTCGCGGCGTGAAAGTGGAAGCCGCGCTGTTCCGTTACATGGTGGAAATTATTCGTCGCACACGTAACTGGCCGGCGCTTGGTCTGGGCGCAAGCCCGCGCGCAGCCATCAGCCTGATGATGGTGGCCAAAGCCACCGCTGCGCTCGAAAATCGCGACTTCATGATTCCCGACGATGTGAAATCCTCTGCTTTGCCGGTGTTGCGCCACCGCGTAATGCTGAAGCCGGAAGCTGAACTGGAAGGCCTGGACAGCGACCGCGTGCTCACGGAAATTCTTGGCTCGGTTGAGGTCCCAAAATAATGCCGACGCAGCTTGCGCCCGAGCCTTTGAGCGTCCGCGCTCACAAGAGCAAACGCCTCAGCTTTGGCTTTGGACGGCGCTTCTTTCTGCTGACGCTGCTCGGCCTTCTCTGGGCCATTCCTGCTTTCTGGGACACACATTTTCTCCTCATCATGCTTGCCTGGGACACCTGCGCAATCATTGCCTGGGCCGTTGATCTGGCGCGGCTGCCGCAGCCCGAGCGGCTCGTCGTGGAGCGCTCATGGGACGGCGCAGTTTCACTCAGCAACAACGCGCAGGTGACGCTCGAGATTCGCAATCAAAGCCGGGTGTATGTTGCCTGCAGCATGATTGATGATGTTCCGCAATCCATGCGGCGCGAGCCTCCAACCTTGCAGATCAACGCTCGCGCCAATGATTCTGGCTCCGCGACTTATACTGTCCGTCCGCTCGAGCGTGGTGACGTGCAACTGGGAGCGGTGTATCTGCGCTACCAGAGCGGATCGCACTTTGCCGAGCGCTGGGCCCGCGCCGAGATGAAACAGACGGTCCGCGTGTTTCCTGACCTGGAAGATGCGAAGCGGCAGAATATATATCTCTCACGCGCGCGACAGATTGAGCTGGAGCGCCGCTTGATACGCCAACGCGGCGTGGGCCGCGAATTTGAAAGCCTGCGTGAATACCAGCAGGGCGACGAATTCCGCAACATCAGCTGGACCGCCACGGCGCGTCGCGGCAAACACGTAACCAAACTCTTCCAGGTCGAGCGCAGCCAGGCTGTGTGGATTGTGATGGACGCCGGCCGCCTGCTTCGTGCACGCGTAGGCGAGCTGAGCAAGCTTGATCTCTCAGTCAACGGCGCGCTGTCACTGGCGCAGATCGCACTTTACTCCGGCGACCGCACCGGCCTGCTCG
>DASZMF010000630.1:0-4934 GCA_035552035.1 Candidatus Angelobacter sp. | reverse complement strand
TTGCGGAATATCTGGCCGAGCGGACAAACTCTGCCACAGAAGCTTCTCCGCCGCTCTGCCCGTTTTGTGGATCCAAGCCGCAGGTGGCCGTGTTGCGCCAGGAAGGCGATGGCGCCAAGCGCTTTCTGCTGTGTTCGCTCTGCGCCACGGAGTGGCTGTTTCGTCGCGTACTGTGCCCGAACTGCGCCGAAGAGAATAAAGACAAGCTGCCTATCTTTCTGGCAGAAGAGTTTGACTACGTGCGCATAGATGCCTGTGACACCTGCCGCACCTATATCAAGTCAATTGATCTCACGAAAAATGGCAACGCCGTACCCATGGTGGACGAACTGGCTACGGTCTCTTTAAATCTGTGGGCCCAGGAAAATAACTACCAGAAGCTGCAGCCGAATTTATTTGGTGTGTAGCCAGCCCTCGCGGCTCGCGTAAAATCCCGGCATGAGCATGCCAGCAAAGTTCCAAAGCAACTTCCTGTTACGGTTGCGCCGGCGCTAGCTTAATGAATTTCACTCCCTGAAATTGCCCAGCCGCGTCAAAATCAAAACCAAAGCTGGCATGAGCAACAGCAGTGCAGCCGTTGCAGTTTTCTTTTAAAGAATAAGGAATCACGAACCGCTCTCCGCCGTCGCGGCGCGGCTCAATTTGCGGGACAGCGTCGGCGCCCCGCTGCTCATCCGTCACGGTCAATTGCATTTGCGGATGGCTCTTGCTTAGCTCCATGAATTGCGGATCTTTCATCATGGCAGATTGCGGCAGCAGGGAAAGGTTGTCCACGTTGATCAGCGCAGGCACTCCATTCATCAGCACCCAGCCTTGTTTCTTGTCTTCAGGATAGACAACGTATCCCAGGTCCACCAGTCCGGCTTCACGCATGCCGTCTAGATATCCAACGCGCGAGGGTTTCTGTGCGGCCAGCAATTGGGTGAAAGCCACCGCGTCTGAAGAAGCGTAGTCGCCCATCTCTTCAGCAAAACATTTTGCATAGTCAGAGGATTGAGCGCCCTTGCACACCTTGCTGATGTCGGTCAGGTCTTCGTTCGCGGCGTTCCATACCGCCTCGGTGCCAATTTGATCGTCGGTCTGGTGGCTGGCTTCAACTTGCAGGAATGTTACCAGTGAAGCCACGCCGACAACCGCCAACGTTGCCGCAATTCTACGTTTCAGAATGCTCATGACTCGTACTCCATCGGCATATCGTTGCGCCAGTGTTATCTGGCTTCTAATAACTGCTAACACCGCTGGTCCGGAAATGTTGCGCCAGCGATCAGCCATTTAAAACGATCAGCCATTTAAACGATCAGCCGTTTATCTGTGCCATCCCATAATCGCTTCAGGTGCGATGGCCGAATAAACCAGCGGACATATTCACATCTTACGACTGAAAACTCCTTCCAAAACAACCTTTACATTTCTTAGCAGCGATAGGGTTCTAAAGCGGGCCCACAGTGGATGGCAGCTTACAAAATAGACGGGTGAAAGGCCTTGGCCAACTAGTAAACCTTAGCGCAAGAAAAATTTGTGCAACCTAATAATTTGACCCATGGATGATGAGAGGGGTTTAAGATAAACAAAATCTCTGCTTTCATCCTATAGTTTGGTGCAGTCTAGTCGAATTTAATAATGAGCAGTGTATAGGGCCAAAGAGCGGTATCATTTCCGTAAATTGAGCAGCGCACACTATTGAGAGTGAAAGTAGGGCAGTAGATATGAAATCGTCGCGTCCCCGCTGGCACGTCATCTACCTGCTGCTTGCCGTGTTTGACATTCTCACGGTCGGCTTCGGCCTTTACATGAACCATCATCTGGTGACGCGGTTCAATGAATCGGTGGACCAGAACCGTTTGTGGGCGGAACAACTCCAGCAATACACCGAGCTCGGCCGCATGGCCAGCGCCGTGGATGCACCCGGCAACGACGTTTTCGATAATAAAGATGTTCCCAAAGAATCAGCGCGCATGAAGATTGCCATGGAGCGCTTTGATCGCCAGATAGCGCAGATTCGTGCCAGCATGTTGCAGATGCATGACCATTCCGAAGAGCTCACTTCTGAAATTGACAAGATTGAAGCCGCGAACGCAGATGTGGTCAAAGAATCTGAACTGATCTTCTCTTACTTCAATGCGGGCCAGCCGGACCTGGCTGGCCGCCGCATGGCCACCATGGACCGCAAATATGACGCGCTGAATCAGGCGCTGGCCGATCAGCGCTCCAGAATCAGCACCATCCAGTTGGAGCAGTTGAGCCGCCAGCAGAAGCTCGCCAAGGACCAGCAGAAGTTTGAGTTGCTGCTGGGCACCCTGTTGCTGGCCATGATTACCGGCGCGGTCCTTTATGTCTTCCGCCTGGCTCGCCAGATGGAGCAGGATGTGCGCGAGAAAGAACAGCACGCGGCTGAGTTGAGCGTGGCCAAGGAAGCTGCAGAAGCCGCGAATGAAGCCAAGAGCATCTTCCTGGCGACCATGAGCCACGAAATTCGCACGCCGATGAATGGAATTCTGGGCATGACCGAGCTGGTCCTGGATACTGAGCTTTCTCCGGAGCAGCGTGAAAATCTGGCGCTGGTTAAGCTCTCTGCCGATTCGCTGCTCACGGTCATTAATGACATTCTTGATTTCTCCAAGATTGAAGCCGGCAAAATGGAACTGGAGTCTATTCCGTTTGACCTGCGGGAGAGCCTGGGGCAAACCGTGAAGGCGCTTGGGTTCCGTGCTCATCAAAAAGGTCTGGAACTCATTTGGGACGTGTCTCCGGAAATTCCCGAGACCCTTGTGGGCGATCCTGGGCGTCTGCGCCAGATTCTGGTCAACCTGGTCGGCAATGCCGTGAAGTTTACTGAGCGCGGTGAAGTTTTTATCTCCGTGGCGCAGGAAGCAGTGGAAGCTGCAGGCGGCGTGCGGCTACATTTTATTGTGCGTGATACCGGTGTTGGCATCGAGGCGGAAAAGCAAGGCACCATCTTTGAAGCGTTTTCTCAGGCCGATGGGTCCATGGCCCGCAAATATGGTGGCAGCGGTCTGGGACTCGCCATCTGTGTTCGTCTGCTGGAAATGATGCACGGCAAAATCTGGGTGGAGAGCGAAGCGGGCAAGGGAAGCACTTTCCACTTTACTGTCGGACTGGAAAGCGATCCTGCCGCTGCGAATCCGGTGAAGCCATTGCAGGCAGAGCAATTGCGCAATGTACCAGCGTTGATTGTGGATGACAACTATACGAACCGCCGCGTTCTGCATGGCATGCTGGCCAGATGGGGTATGAGGCCAACCTGTGTTGACGGCGGCAAAGCGGCGCTGCAGGCGTTGGAAGCCGCCAAAAATGCGGGCCAACAGTACCCTCTCATTTTGCTGGACGGCCAGATGCCCGAGATCGACGGTTTCACGCTGGCCGATCAGATCAAAAAAGATGCGGAATTAATTGGCTGCACCATCATGATGCTTACCTCCGCAGGTCATCTTGGTGACGCATCACGCTGTCGCGCGTTGGGCATCTCCGCTTATCTGGTCAAGCCCATACGCCAGGCTGAACTGTTGCAGTCCATCTGTCAGGTCCTGAAAAGAACAGGGCAGTCCCCGCAATCCGGGCTGCAACCGGCAGTGCCGCGTGAGATTCGTCCTTTGCGTGTACTACTGGCGGAAGACAACAAAGTAAATCAGGCCCTGGCCACGCGTCTCCTGGAAAAATGGGGACACATTGTCACCATTGTTGAAAATGGCGCAGACGCCGTGGAAACGCTCAGCCAGCGCTCTTTTGACGTGGTGCTGATGGACGTGCAAATGCCAAGAATGGATGGGCTGGAAGCCACCACAGCTATTCGCCTGAAAGAAAGAGCTACCGGCGAGCATGTTCCTATTATTGCTTTAACCGCCCACGCTCTCAATGGCGATCGGGAGCGCTGCATGGAAGCCGGAATGGATGGTTACGTAACCAAGCCGCTCTCTCGCAAAGAACTGCAAATCGCGTTGGAGTCAGTGATTGCCTTGCCTGAGATGGAACCAGTAGAGTCCGATCAGCCAAATCTGGTCAACTGACCGCCGGTTTCATTGCAGCAAAAAAGTTTGATTTTCCGCAGGCGAGATTTCATATCTCGCCTTTGCGTTTTTGCTATGTCTGCTGGCATACAGTTTTACGATCCTCTTCTGATCTCTGCGGTGATCCTCGGCGCATGCGCCAGCGCATCCTAACAAGGTATGATGGAGGGTAGTCTTATCCTATTCGCAGACGATCTCATTCAGTGAACGAACTCACGGAACCGTTGGACCAAACATCCCTCAATGTCCCCACGCCGGCAGCTCTGCCGCGTCCGCGTTCGCATTATGAAATTGCGCTGCTCGTAATTGCCATCATTGTTTTCTTCGGCTGCATTATCTCTCCGCCAGGATTAATGGACGATGTGGACGCCGTTCACGGCCAGATGGCGCGCAATATGGTCACCTCAGGCGACTGGATCATCCCGCATCTGGATGGCGTACCTTACATTGAGAAAGCGCCGCTCCCGTATTGGCTTATCGCCATCTGTTATTTGCTCATGGGCGTGCATGATTGGGTGGCGCGCATTCCCACCGCGCTGGCATGCGTGTTGCTCTGTCTTGCGACTGCTCGCTATGGGGCGTGGGCCTTCGGACGCCGCGCCGGATTTTATGCCGGACTGGCTCTGGCAACGTGCATCGGTCTTTTTCTTTTTACCCGCATTCTTATTCCAGATGTAATGCTCACGCTCGCGGTCTGCCTATGTTTCATGGCGTTTCAACGCCTCATGAATGAAGATGGCGAAGAACTGCATTCGCGCCGATGGGCCGCAGTGCTCGGCGTGTCCATGGGCATTGGCGTTCTGCTGAAAGGCCTGCTGGCTCTGGTCGTTCCGGTTGGAGCAGTCTTTGTCTATCTGCTGATTACACGGCAACTTTTTTCGCGTGAGACATGGCGGCGTTTGCGTCCTG
>DASZMF010000629.1:0-2013 GCA_035552035.1 Candidatus Angelobacter sp. | reverse complement strand
GTGGTTTGCACCGTGGTATAAGCCGGGCGGTCGCGTTCAGGAAAAGCCTCCTGAATCTCCCGTATGGACGAAGCACCCAGGCTCCACAACGCTTCCATGATTTGCAGTTCCAGTTTGGTTAGTTTTGGCAGGGTCATAATTGGCTGTTGTTACTACTCACGTATGTTTATCTACTACATGTGTTTGTTTTGTCAAGGAATTATTTTCATGGGCCGTGATTTGCGCAAGCCCCAGCAAACAGCTACCCTAGCCAGTTTCGTGATTCATCGGAGGAGAGCAATGCCTGTAAACAAAATCCTTGGACTGATCATCCTGGTCCTGTTGGTGGCCTGTGCTGCGCTGGCACAAACTGCTGCTAAAAAATCATCTGCTGCATCGCCGAGCAAAGGCCCGGCTACTGTAGCCGAGGCGCAGGCGTTCATGAAAAACGCTGAGGCCCAGATTGAAGACCTTGGCGTCCGCGCAAGCCGCGCCAGCTGGGTGCAGGAAAACTTTATTACCGATGACACGGAGACCATGTCCGCGCAGGCCGCGGAAAAACTTACCGCCGTGGTAACGCAGCTGGCGCTCGATGCACGCCGCTTCAACGGCCTGAAGCTGCCGCCTGATCTGACGCGAAAATTCCTGCTGCTCAAATTGTCACTCACCGCGCCTGCTCCTAATAATGATGCCGAACGCAAAGAGCTCACCGAGCTCGCCAGCAAATTGGACGGCATGTATGGCAAAGGCAAGTACTGCAAACAGGCGGATGGCAAAGAGAAATGCCTTTCGCTGGGCGATCTCAGCCGCATCATGGCTACCAGCACCAATCCTGACGAACTGCTGGACGCATGGGTCGGCTGGCACAAAATTTCCATTCCGATGAAAGATAAGTACGCGCGCTTTGTGCAGCTCTCCAACGCGGGCGCGAAAGAACTGGGCTTTAAAGATACCGGCTCCATGTGGCGCAGCAACTATGACATGTCGCCCGAGGAGTTCAGCACTGAAATTGAGCGCCTGTGGCGGCAGGTGGAACCACTTTATATTTCGCTGCACACGTACGTCCGCAAGCAGCTGATCAAGAAATATGGCAAAGCGGCTGAGCGACCTGACGGTATGATCCCCGCGCACCTGCTGGGCAATATGTGGGCGCAGGAGTGGGGCAATGTTTATCCGCTGGTCGCGCCCGCCGATGGCGGCCAGGGCTATGACCTCACCCAGTTGCTTAAAGACAAAAACGTAAACGAACTGGGCATGGTCCATTACGGTGAGGGCTTTTTTAAGTCGCTGGGTTTTGCCGAGCTGCCAAAAACTTTCTGGGAGCGCTCGCTCTTCCTGAAACCGCAGGACCGTGACGTGGTCTGCCACGCCAGCGCCTGGGACATCGACGCGCAGGATGATGTCCGGCTAAAAATGTGCATTGAGGTGAAGGACGAAGACTTTGTTACCGTACATCACGAGCTGGGCCACAACTTTTATCAGCGCGCTTATAAAGAACAGCCGCCGCTCTTTCAAGACAGCGCGAATGACGGCTTTCATGAAGCCGTGGGTGACACCATTGCTCTCTCCGTCACGCCGGAATATCTGAAACAGGTCGGCCTGCTCGGCACCGTGCCGCCGGAAAGCGCTGACATCGGCTATCTGCTCAAACAGGCCATGGATAAAATTGCCTTCCTGCCGTTTGGCCTTCTGATCGACAAATGGCGCTGGGAAGTTTTCTCCGGACAGGTCACGCCCGAGCAATACAACAAAGCCTGGTGGGACCTGAAGGCAAAATATCAGGGCGTGGCGCCGCCAGTGGGCCGCAGCGAAGCCGACTTTGATCCGGGCGCAAAATATCACATCGCCTCCAACACGCCTTACGTGCGTTATTTCCTGGCGCGCGTGCTGCAGTTCCAGTTTCATCGCGCGCTCTGCCAGGCTGCGGGAATTCAGGGGCCGCTGCATCGCTGCTCCATTTATCAGAACAAGACTGCCGGCGCCAAGCTGAATAGCATGCTCGCCATGGGTAAGAGCAAACCGTGGCCGGACGCG
>DASZMF010000628.1:0-1763 GCA_035552035.1 Candidatus Angelobacter sp. | reverse complement strand
ATATCCAGGGCAAGCTGGTTTATACGGTCCCGCAGGGCAGCACGGCCATGCTCGACGCCATTTATATGGGCGTGAGCAAAATGAAAGACGCACGGAACGCTAAAAAAGCCCTGCTTATTATTTCTGACGGCGGCGATAACCACAGCCGTTACACGGAAAATGAAATCAAGTCGATGGTGAAAGAGGCCGATGTCCAGATTTATTCCATCGGCATCTTCAGCCTGGCGCCCACGCAGCAGGAAGAGATTGCCGGCCCCGCGCTGTTGACTGAAATTTCGCAAGTCACCGGCGGCCGCATGTTCTCCATTACCAATCCGAATGAGCTTGCGGATGTGGCCACAAAAATTGGAATTGAACTGCGCAACCAATATGTGATTGGCTATCGTCCAAACAACAAGGTCAAAGACGGCCATTGGCGCAAAATTAAAGTGAAGCTTAATCCACCTAAGGGTTTGCCGCATCTAAATGTCTATGCCAGAACGGGATACTATGCGCCTTCGCAATAATCGGGTATTGGGTACTCTTGGTTTCATGCTGCTGAGCGCCAGTTCTTTCTGGGGCGCACAAGCGGCAACGCAACCGGCACGGAACCAGCAACGTGTGCAAGCCACGCCCATACCTTCAGATATTGATCCCTCTGACCCGGCGCTGCCCACCTGGGCCAGGCCCGCTGCGCCTGTGGCTGGAGCAAGCACCACGCCCAAGCCCGTAACGCCCACCACCCCGCAGCAACCAGCAGGGAACGGCACAGTGGGCTCGGTCACAAAGAATTCCAGCGGCGGCTTTGTATTTGTCAGCCAGGTGAATGAAGTAACACTTTCCGCAACCGTGCTCGACGCCAGAAAGCATCTGGTCACCAACCTGGATACGACGAACTTTGCCGTATATGAAGACAATCAGCCGCAAAAGATCACTTCATTCCGGCGTGAAGATATTCCTGTTTCCATCGGCATTGTGGTGGATAATTCCGGCTCCATGCGCACCAAGCGCGCTGCCGTGACCAAGGCCGTTCTTAACCTGATGCAGGCCAGCAATCCTCAGGATGAAGTGTTCGTCGTGAATTTTAATGACGATCCATATCTGGACCAGGATTTCACCAATAAGCTTGAGCCTTTGCGCGAAGCGCTGGATCGCGTTGATTCTCGCGGCGGCACCGCACTCTATGACGCGGTAATCGCTTCCGCTGATCATCTGGCTAAAGGCGCGAAGAAAGAAAAGAAGGTTCTGCTGGTGGTTACAGACGGCGTGGACAACGAAAGCCGCGAATCGCTGGAACAGGCCATAAGAAAAGTTCAGGACGATAAAGGGCCAACGATTTATACCATCGGCATTCTGGGCGATGAGCCGGGAATCAAGCGGGCCAAGCGCGCTTTGCAAAGCCTCTCAGATCAGACCGGCGGCGTGGCTTTTTTCCCGAAAGATCTTGCAGAAGTAGATGAGATCAGCCAGGAAGTTGCGAAAGACATCCGCAATCAATACAGCATTACTTACAAGCCAACCAACCCGCGCAGCAACGGTGGTTATCGCAAAGTAAAGGTAGAGGCGCGCGCTCCGGGCTATAAAGACCTGCAAGTCCGAACGCGTGATGGCTACTTTGCCGACGAAAAGCGAACTGCATCCAATCGGAAAGATTGACCGGCAGTTATGTTATCGCAAGAATCTATAGTGTAATTACGGCTGCTGGCTGCAGTTCCACAACTTCATCTTCCCGCACTGGGGTTGGCAGGTTTGCCATATCCATACGCCCCTGCGGAAGGTCTGAG
>DASZMF010000627.1:0-2091 GCA_035552035.1 Candidatus Angelobacter sp. | reverse complement strand
AATCACCAAAATGAGCACAAATGAGCCAGTCCAGAGCAGCAGGTACACCCGCTCCTGCTTCGGTTCTGCCGGGGTAATGCCCAACACCATATGAAGTAAGCGCATGAGTTTAAGCGGAAATTCCATGGCCTTTGCTCCTTTGGCAGCATCAGCAATTGCACCACTCTCAGCATAGCACTCGCCATTGCTCGCTTAGGATTGCGCAACAGCGCGGTCTTTAGGCAGAATAACCCGGCAGAACAAGCGGCGGTAGAACAACCCAGGTGGAGATCCCAGATGAAAATCGGCAAAGCACTGATTTGGATTGCGGTAGCAGTGGCAGGAGCCATCGCGCTGGCGACGATAGCATTCCATCGGCATGAGTCCATCAACGCCATGTGGCTCGTGGTGGCCGCGTTGTGCAGTTACGCGCTGGGCTATCGATTTTATTCCCGCTTCGTGGCCGCCAAAGTTCTGGCCCTGGACGCCATGCGCGCCACGCCCGCAGAGCGCATGGAGAACGGACGCGATTTCGTCCGCACCAATAAATGGGTGGTCTTCGGACATCACTTTGCCGCCATCGCCGGCCCCGGCCCGCTGGTTGGGCCAGTGCTGGCCGCGCAGTTCGGCTATCTTCCCGGCACGCTCTGGATCATCGTCGGCGCAGTCTTCGGCGGATGCATACAGGATTTTGTGATCCTGCTTTTCTCCGTCCGGCGTGACGGCAAATCGCTGGGCCAGATGGCGCGCGACGAAATCGGCAAGACTGCCGGTACCGTGGCTTTTATTTCCGTCATCAGTATTCTGGTAATTCTGCTGGCCGTAGTGGCGCTGATTATTGTGAACGCGCTCAAAGATAGTCCGTGGGGAGCCTTCACCATTGCCATGACGATTCCCATCGCGCTGCTCATGGGCGTCTATCTGCGTTACCTGCGCCCCGGGCGTGTCATAGAAGCTTCTGCCGTTGGCTTTTTGCTGGTCGTGCTGGCCATCTTCGGCGGACAGTGGATCTCGCAGTCCTCGCATGCCGCCGCGTTTACTTTGACCGGCACAACGCTGGCGATCTTGATCATTATTTATGGCTTTGCCGCTTCGGCGCTCCCCGTATGGCTGCTGCTCGCGCCGCGCGATTATCTGAGCACGTTCGTAAAACTCGGCACCATCGCGATTCTGGCGTTGGGAATTTTGCTGGTGCATCCCACATTGCAAATGCCGGCGCTCACGCGCTTTATCGATGGCAGCGGGCCGGTCTTTGCCGGCAATCTTTTTCCCTTTGCATTTATCACCATTGCCTGCGGAGCCATTAGCGGCTTTCATTCACTGATCTCCAGCGGCACCACCCCCAAGATGATTGCCCGTGAAACACAAACGCGGATGGTTGGATACGGCGCCATGCTGGCGGAATCATTCGTGGGCATCATGGCCATGATTGCCGCATGCACGCTTCAGCCGGGAACCTATTTCGCCGTAAATAGCGGAGCAGGGATGGTCGGCGGCAATCCTGCTGCTGCCGTTGCCACGATTGCCAACTGGGGTTTTCCCATAACAGCGGACCAGATGGCGACTCTAGCGCACAACGTCGGCGAGAAAACTCTTTTCTTCCGCACCGGCGGCGCTCCGGCTTTCGCGCTGGGTATGGCCAAGATTTTTTCTGACAGTCTGGGCGGCACCGCCGTAATGGCGATTTGGTATCACTTCGCCATTATGTTTGAAGCGCTCTTTATATTGACGGTGCTCGATGCCGGCACGCGCGTGGGCCGCTTCATGCTGCAGGATGCGCTCGGCCACATCTGGAAGCCGCTGGGACGTACAAGTTGGTATCCCAGTATCGTTGCCACCAGCGCGCTCATGGTTGGAGCCTGGGGATATTTTCTCTGGCAGGGCATTCGCGATCCGCTGGGCGGCATCAACTCGCTCTGGCCGCTTTTCGGCATCTGCAACCAGCTGCTGGCCGCCGTGGCGCTCTGCGTGGCGACCAGCATCATTGTAAAAATGGGACGCGCCCGCTATGCCTGGGTAACACTCGCGCCGCTCTGCTGGCTGGTCGCCGTCACGTTCTCGGCGTCATGGCACAAAATCTTTGATCCCAATCCGCTGATTGGGTTGCTGGCG
>DASZMF010000626.1:0-5981 GCA_035552035.1 Candidatus Angelobacter sp. | reverse complement strand
CAGGAACGATCCAGGAAAACTTATGAAAAATTGCATTCGCATTTGTTCAACGGCAGCTGCTCTCCTCTTTGTCTTTGGCATGTACAGCACCGCCCAGGACGCAAAGCCCACCAAGCCGGGTGTCGCTAATCCGGTGATTGCCGTGGACGATAAGCCGCTTACCGCGCTGCCATATACGCCGAGCCTGGATCTTTCTTCCATGGATAAATCAGCCGACCCATGCGTGGATTTTTATCAGTACACCTGCGGCGGCTGGATGAAGAGCAATCCCATCCCCGCGGACCAGGCGGCCTGGAGCGTTTATGGCAAGCTCACCGTAGACAATCAGCGCTTTCTCTGGGGCATTCTCGACGAGCTGGCCAGGAAGACCAGCGGCCGCAACGCCACGCAGCAGAAGATTGGCGATTATTTTGCTGCGTGCATGAATGAACCTGAAGTAGAAAAGCTGGGCGCCACCCCGCTCAAGCCGGCGCTCGATGAAATTGCCGCACTCAAAGACAAAAAGGGTCTCGCCGCACTGCTGGCACACGAGCAACTCAGCAATGCCACCCAGGAACTGTTCTTTGGCTTCGGCTCCGATCAGGACTTTTCTGATTCCAATCAGGTGATCGCCTTCGCTGTTGCCGGCGGTCTGGGCCTGCCTGACCGCGACTACTACACCAAGACAGACGCGAAGTCAGAAGAGATTCGGCAGAAGTATCTAGTCCACGTTCAGAAAATGCTTGAGCTGCTGGGCGACGCGCCAGCCACCGCGAAAACTGAGGCATCAGCCATCATGAAAATTGAGACTGCGCTGGCCAACGCTTCGCTTACCCGCGTGGAGCAGCGTGATCCGCATAACCTATTTCACAAAATGGACCGCGTACAGCTGCAGGCGCTCACGCCAAATTTTGACTGGAACACTTTCCTTAAAGTTGGCGGCATTGATCAGGTAACCACGTTCAATGTGACGGAGCCAAAGTTTTACCAGGAATTTGACAAGCAAATTCAGAGCAACACCCTTGACGATCTCAAAACTTATCTGCGGTGGCACATGGCCAGCGCCAACGCCGCATTTCTCTCGTCAAAGTTTGTGAACCAGAACTTTGATTTTTTTGCTCACACTCTGCGCGGCGTAGAGCAGATTGCTCCTCGCTGGAAGCGTTGCGTGCGCTTGGTAGATGGCCAGCTGGGTGAAGCGTTGGGACAGGAATTTGTGAGCCGCGCCTTTAGCCAGCAGACCAAACAAAGCACCCTGGAAATGACCAGGAAGATAGAGCAGGCCATGGAGGGCGATATCCAGCAGCTCACCTGGATGAGCCCTGAAACAAAGAAGCAGGCGCTGGAAAAACTGCATGCCGTGGTGAACAAGATTGGCTATCCTGACCGCTGGCGCGATTACAGTTCAGTGGAAGTTAAGCGCGATGATTTTGTAGGCAACGTTCATCGCGCCACCACGTTTGAAGCCAAACGCGAGCTGGCAAAAATCGGCAAGCCTCTGGATCGCGGCGAATGGGGCATGACTCCTCCAACAGTCAACGCTTATTACAACGCGCAGATGAATGACATTAATTTTCCCGCCGGAGTTTTGCAGCCACCGCTCTATGATCCCAAGCTTGACGACGCGCCGAACTACGGCAATACCGGCGGAACAATTGGCCACGAACTAACGCACGGCTTTGACGATCAAGGCCGGCAGTTTGATTCCAAGGGAAATTTGCGCGACTGGTGGACCAAGGAAGATGGCGAGCAGTTTGAAAAGCGCGCGCAATGCGTGGTGGACCAATACGCGCAATACACAATTGTTGACGACATCAAAATCAACAGCAAACTCACCGAGGGCGAAGACGTGGCTGATCTCGGCGGGCTGATCCTGGCTTACATCGCCTGGAAGGCTGACATCCAGAACAAGCAGCTGGAAAACCGCGATGGCTTCACGCCGGACCAGCGCTTTTTCGTCGGCTACGCACAGTGGGCTTGTGAAAATGAGCGTCCAGAAAATCTGCGCGCAAGCTCCATTACTAACGAGCACTCACCGGGTAAGTATCGCGTCAATGGCTTGATGGTAAACATGCCAGAGTTCCAGAAGGCATTCAGCTGCAAAGCCGGACAGCCCATGGTGCGTGAGAATCGCTGCCGCGTGTGGTAGCACAACCGCAAATTCGTCCAGGCAAAGTCCTGCTGGAGATTTGCCTTGATTCGGTGGAGTCCGCGGCGGCTTCAGAGCGCGGCGGTGCAGACCGCGTTGAACTCTGCGCCGGACTCCCCGAAGGCGGCACCACGCCCAGCGCCGGCATGATTGCGGCAGTGCGCAAGAAAATAAAGATTGGCTTGCAGGTCATGATTCGTCCGCGCGGCGGAGACTTCTGCTACAGCGCGGACGAATTCAGCATCATGCAGCGTGACATCCTGATTGCCAAACAGCTGGGCGCCAATGGAGTTGTCTTCGGCATCCTGAATCCTGATGGCGCAGTGGACAGAGTTCGCATGCAGCAATTGCTGGATATGGCGCGCCCGCTGAAAGTCACATGCCATCGTGCGTTCGATATGACAAGTGATTTTGCGCAGGCACTGGAAGACCTCATGGAAATTGGCGTTGACAGGGTTCTGACCTCCGGCGGAAAGAAAAGCGCCGTGGATGCCATGCCCACCTTGAAGCAGATGACGCAGCAAGCGCAGTCCCGCATCTCCATAATGGCCTGCGGTGAATTATCTATTGCAAACGTAAAAGCGGTGATCGCATACACCAACGTAAGAGAGGTCCACGCTGGCTTGGGCACTCCCGTTACCAGCGCCATGAAATTTCGCAACCAGAAAGTTTCCATGGGCACGCTGGTGGAGAGCGAATATCAGCATTTGGTCGTCACAGAAAACAGCGTGCGTGAATTAAGGGCCGCTGTGGATAGCGCCCAGATAGAGTTCCTGCATTAACTCTTTCCCGCAGAGCTTCTTACTTGGCCGCATGGACCTGGATTTGTTTCAGAATACGCCGGGCCACGGCTGCATCCGGGCCGTCCGGCGCCAGGCTCAGATATTCGCGTAATTGTGCTGCTTCAGCATCCCGATCGTGTTTCTGTTCATAGATTTTTGCCAGCAGCCAATGCAGCTCAGATTTTTGCGTCTTGCTGCTGTCCTGCAAGGCCATGAGCGCGCTTTTTTCTGCCGTGGTCCACTGCTTTAAATAGTAGTTGGCTACGCCGTTGTAATAAGTGGCTCCTGGAGCCCGCACGGGATGCATGCCAATCACCTGGTTGGTTAAATCGGCCACCTGGTCCCATTTATCTTCACGTGCCGCCAGCGCAGCCAGGCAAAGATAACCGGGCAAATAGCTGGCGTCTGCCTCGCGAGCCTGGGTGCAGGATTTCTCTGCCTCTTTCATGTTTCCCTGGTCTTTATTGGTCTGGCCCAGAAGCACCCATGCGGCCGCATATTTTGGATTTAATTTCACCACGCGGCTCAGGTGCTGTTCGGCGTCTTTCAGGTTTTTCTTTTGGATGGAAGCGCATCCATCGTTGAACTGTTGGCGAGCCTCTGCTGAAATATCCAGTCCGGTCACGCTCACAGTGCTGCTGAGCACGGGACTCATGGGCCATTGGTAGCACCCCGGCAGGTCATTTTTTAAGATCGGATGGTTATCATCTGAAAGATACACCACCTTGTTATCAAACTCGCCTTCCGCGGAGCGCGGCCGGTAATTCGAACTGCTACTGGAAACAGGCGCTGGAGCTGGCGTCGCGTGGGATCCGCTACCGCCTTTACTGCCGCCAGATTTTTGCGCGGACGCGGGCGCTGCTGACAGACAGATGGCTAATGCTAGATCGAGGACAAGGCTGGGGAAACCAGGAATCAGGCGCATACCGCACTCCTGCGGGCGATTTTAACACCGTACGTAACATCCAAGAAGAGCAAAAACACATGATCGCGGGCAGATATAGGTGCCTCCACCTCTATGACAAATGTCATTCGCAAAAAGTGACATTCCCCACTTATCCCACCTGCTCATCTCTCGCATACTAAGCTCGCAAGTTGAGGGAGTGTTCATGATGAATCTAAAAACCATTGCTCATCGCTATTCTGCGGCAATAAAGGCCTGTACGCTTCTGGCCACCAGTTTGCTGCTTGCAGCCAACCCAGCATTTGCGCAGGACAAAAGCGAGTTCGTGATTCGTGATGTCCGCATCTTTGACGGCGCACGCGTCATCCCCACCGGGCAGGTCTGGGTGCAGAGCGGAAAAATCAAAGCCGTGGGCGCGGACGTGAAAGCTCCAGCGTCAGTCCGCACCATCAACGGCGCAGGCCAGACGCTTTTGCCCGGCTTGATTGACGCTCACACCCATGCCTTCATGTCGGCATTGAAAGAAGCGTTGCCATTTGGCGTGACCACTGAGCTCGATATGTTCACTGACCACAACTACGCCGCGCAGATCAAGAAAGAACAGAGCGAAGGCAAAGACCTGGATATGGCTGACCTGCGCAGCGCGGGCACGCTGGTTACCGCGCCCAAAGGCCACGGCACTGAATATGGAATGAACATCCCCACAATTACATCGCCTGGAGAAACGCAGGCATTTGTGGATGCCCGCATTGCCGAAGGCTCTGACTATATCAAGATTGTCTATGACGACGGCAAAACCTACGGTCTGAATATTCCAACCATCACCAAGGAAACCATGGCCGCCGTGATTGCTGCCGCGCACAAACGCGGGAAGCTGGTGGTGGTCCATATCGGCACACAGCAGGGAGCCAAAGACGCGATTGAGTCCGGGGCAGACGGCCTGGCGCATCTCTTTGTTGACTCTGCTCCTGACGCAAGCTTTGCGGCGCTGGTGGCAAAGCATCACGCGTTTGTCGTGCCCACCATGTCAGTGCTGGCCATGATCAGCGGCGCGCCATCTGGCAAGCCGCTTGCCGCAGATACGCGAATCCAGTCTTATCTGCCCACAGATTCGCTCAGAAATTTAGGCGGCTCCTTCGGAGGCACACACGGCCAGTTCAGCTATGTACAGGAAACGGTCCGCCAACTCAAAGCGCAACATGTTCCTATTCTTGCCGGCACCGATTCTCCCAACCCCGGCACCGCGCACGGCGCAAGCATGCATGGAGAAATAGCCTTGCTGGTTGCTGCGGGATTAACGCCGCAGGAAGCGCTGGCTTCGGCAACGTCAATTCCTGCGCAGATGTTTCATTTGGATGACCGCGGGCAAATTGCTCCAGGCAAACGCGCCGACCTTCTGCTGGTAAAAGGCGATCCTACTACTGACATTACGGCAACACGCAATATCAATGGCGTATGGAAAGCCGGAATTGAACTCGATCGCGAAGCGTATCGCGCGGCCCTGGAAAAAGAAAAGCAGGCTGCAAAGAAAATTCTGGCCAGCGCTCCTGCGGGATCAGAATCCGGGTTGATCAGCGACTTTGACGACACTGATAAGCCAACAGCCAAGTTTGGCGCAGGCTGGATGGTCTCCACTGACAGCATTCGCGGCGGCAACTCCACGGCCCAGATGAAAGTGATTGCCGGCGGCGCGGAAGGCAGCAAAGGCGCTCTGCAAATCGATGGCACAGTTATAGAAAACTCTGTGGCATGGTCAGGTGCAATGTTTTTTCCCGGACCAGCGCCCATGGCTCCAGCAAATCTTTCCAGCAAGAAAACCATTACCTTCTGGGCCAAGGGCGATGGAAAAAGTTATCGCCTCATGGTTTACCTGCAGAGCAACGGCTATATACCCAAGTCACAAAGCTTCACTGCCGGACCGGAGTGGACCAAGATCACCATTCCGCTCTCAGCGCTTGAGACCGATGGCCATGACGTAATGGGAATCTTTTTTGGAGCGTGGGTTGCGCCCGGCGCTTTCAGTCTGGCTATCGACAATGTAAGGATCGACTAATCCAACCAACGCTGGTGCTTGAAACGAGAAGGAGTAGGCAATGAATGCAGAAAAACAGATCGTGGCTTCGCTTGCCGGCGTCACCAAAAAGTTTGGTGAGATTACCGCGCTCAA
>DASZMF010000625.1:0-8170 GCA_035552035.1 Candidatus Angelobacter sp. | reverse complement strand
CTGGTCAGCTATGGCAACCGTGGCGAACTGGCGCTGGCAAAAGGGTAAGTGGAATCCTTCCTGCCCGGTGTAGAACAGACCGTGGAAAGAATCCTGGCCCGCAAGATGATCCAGTAAAAAGGCGCTTTTTCCTTCCAGGGAAAGATTAAGGCCGGACAATATCTGTCCGGCCTTTTCATTTTTAAACTTCTTCTTGTTAGCGATGCCTGGCAGCCTCAGATGCGCATCGGCATCACGATGTAGCGATACTTGTATTCGCTGTCTGCCGGCTCGTCAGGGCGTAACTGGCCCGCAGTCTGTGCGTCTTTAAACTCAAAGCGGACATCGCCCGCGCCCACCACTTTCAGGAATTCCAGCAGATATTGCGAGTTGAAGCCAATCACCATGGGATCGCCGGTGTAGGCCGTCTCAATGGAATCCTCTGACTCGCCCGTTTCTGTGTTGGAGGATGAAACCTTCAACTCGTTCTTCTCCACGCGCATGCGGATGGCGTTGGAGCGTTCATCGGCAAACTGTGCCACACGCTGAATCGCCGCAGAAAGCTCGTCACAATGTACGGCGACAAACTTATTGTTCTCGCGCGGCAGTACTGCTTCATAATTCGGGAACTGCCCGGTAAGCTGGCGTGACGTTAAGAGCCGGCCGCCAATGCGGAAGAACAGCGTTGATTCGTCCTTGGCGAACTCTACGGTCTGAGCGTCATTGTTATTCAGCAATGTGCTTAGCTCGGCCATCGCCTTTTTCGGCACCAGGACTTTTAGCTCTCCGCTCACTGGCAGCTTAGTGGTGACATGCTCAATGTGAGCCAGTCGATGTCCGTCCGTGGCCACCATGATGATGGAATCGGGTTTCAGCACCAGTAGAGCACCGTTCAAGGTGTAGCGCGATTCTTCGTTGGAGATGGAGAAGATGGTCCTGGCAATCAGCTGCCGCAATACCTGCGCCGGAAGCTGCAAAGCCGACTCAGCGGGAAACAGTGGCAGCGCCGGGAAATTGGCCCGCGCCATGCCAACCATCTTGGTATTCGAGCGCCCGCTGCGGATCTGCACCCAGTGATTCTCCAGCAGCTTAATGCTGATTTCACCATCGGCCAGCAGCTTTACGTAGTCATAAAGCTTGCGCGCCGGAATGGTGCAGGAGCCTTCCTTCTTGACCTTGGCAGGGCAAGACGTGCGCAAGCTCAGGTCAAGGTCCGTCGCCGTAATGGAGAGCTTGTCTCCGCCAGCTTCAAACAGAAAATTGGAGAGGATCGGAATCGTGGTCTTGCGTTCCACCACGCCCTGGGTCGCGGTGAGTTCCTTCAACAGATCGCTCTTGCTGACGCTAATTTCCATCGTCGTTCCCACCTCAGTGCCTGCGGAGGAAGGCATATGTGTGGCCCCCTGATTATTTTGAAACCGTCGCGTGTCTTATTACTTATAACTGCAAGCCCAAGGCTCACTCAAGGAAGCAGTTGACCACCGGAATCCCGCACAACCGACTAGTTTACAGGTTCCTGTGCGATTTCGCTGCTTTAGCTGTTCAGCGTCTCGGTTAGCTTGTTCAGAAGCCGGTTCAAGTCCTTGTCGCCCTGGCGCTGGTCCTCAATCTTATCGATTGAATGCATGACCGTGGTGTGGTGCTTGCCGCCAAATTGCCGGCCAATTTCCGGCAGTGACGCTTCCGTCATCTGCTTGGCCAGGTACATGGCAATCTGCCGCGGAAAAACAATGGCCCGGGAATTACTCTTGGCCTTGATCTCAATCACGCGCAGGCCAAACTGCTCGGCCACCGCTTTTTGTATGGCGTCAATCGTGATCTTGCGCGCCTGCGAATCAATAAAATTCTTGAGCACCTGCTGCGCGGTAATCAAGCTGATCTCTGCGCCAGTCAGTGAGCAATAAGCAATCAGGCGGATTAGTGCGCCTTCCAACTCGCGCACATTGGTGCGGACATTGGAAGCAATGTACAACGCCAGATCTGTTGAAAGAACTACCCGCTCTGACTCTGCCTTCTTTTGCAGGATCGCAACCTTGGTTTCAAGGTCCGGCGGCTGAATGTCGGCAATCAATCCCCACTCGAAACGCGAACGCAGGCGGTCTTCAATCTCCGGCAGCTCTTTTGGCGGACGATCACTGGCAATCACAATCTGCTTCATTGACTCATGCAGCGCGTTGAACGTGTGAAAAAATTCTTCCTGCGTGCGCTCTTTCTGCGCCAGAAACTGGATGTCATCGATTAACAGCACGTCCACGTTGCGGAACTTATCGCGGAAGCTGATCATTTTGTCGTAGCGCAACGAGTTGATCATCTCATTGGTAAATTTTTCGCTCGATATATAGCAGATGGAAGCCTGTGGCTGCCGCCGTTTTACCTCGTGCCCAATCGCATGCATCAGGTGCGTCTTGCCCATGCCTACGCCGCCATATAGAAACAGCGGGTTGTAGGCCTTGGACGGCCGTTCGGCCACGGCCTGTGACGCTGCGTGCGCAAACTGGTTTCCAGCGCCAATCACAAAATGCCCAAACGTATATTTAGGACTGAGCTGCGCCGCGGAATCCCAGTCAAAACGCTGCTGCCGCAAGGTTGAAGTCAGGCTGGGGCCGCTGGCTGAAACCGGGGCAAACCCGCCATCAGCGCGCACCGGAGGTGCGGTAGGATCTTCTTCCGCGGTTATAAATTTCACGTCCTGATATTCAGGCGCCTGCGTGTCCATGGCTTCCTGGATCAGGTCGCCGAACTTTTCACCCAACTGGCGAAACTCCGCCGTGGGCACGCGAACGAAAATAATATTGCCATTGGCATGGCTGAAGCGCGTGGGCTTGAGCCACGTGTCATAGGAAAGACGCGTGATCTTTTTTTCCAGCGCTCCCAGTATTCGGAGCCACGGATTTGCAGTTGCGGTAACGGTCGCAGCGGGTAATGACATTCTATTTTGATATTTCCTATGTTGCGAGCCGGCCAGAGGCCCGTGGTTTACTGGAGTTTCTCTATACTACTCTGCTTGGGCGACGCAGAACGTTGAACACTGCGTTGTGCAACTCATTTTTTTTCGACTGGTCGGCATACTAGCACGAAGTTAAGCCGCATGAAATGGCATCGCGGCAATTTTTTTTCGCCAGCAAAATTTTTAAAAAATCTCTGCACACATTCTCGCAAACAACTTGTAGAGAAGTGTCGCGCACATGGTGCAACAAAAAAATTTTCTTTGTGCGCTGCTCTGCGCTTGCCTGCGGATAGCCCTATTCCTGTCGCGTGCAACTTGAGAAATCGTTTGCCAGGAGTTGGTATTGAATCAGTTTGCCTGCCGCTCTACTCGCCGGACATCAGTTGCCGCAACCGGCCGGCCAATAATTAGGACTTAAATTAGAACGGGGAGAAAACGGGGCTGTCAGCGGTGGTTCGGGGCCGTTTAATTTCTAGGAACCAGAAGCTGGCATGAAAGGCCCATATTCCTTTATACTTATAGTTTGCGTTTGCCCCGTGCAAACAATATTGAGTAGGAGTCCGACAAGGTCATGCCCAAGCGCACTTTTCAACCCAACCGTCGCCGCCGTTCCAAAGTGCACGGTTTTCGCACACGTATGAAAACAAAGAGCGGAAGGGCCGTATTGTCCCGTCGCCGCGCCAAAGGACGTAAGCGCGTTTCCGTGAAGCCCGGCTTCCGGGAGTAGTTTTCCCCTGCAATGTCCAATCTGCCCGCCACACCAGCCGTGAATGAAACTTCAAAAAAAGTTTCACAGAGCTTCCCCAGGGACGCGCGTCTCTTGAAGCATGCTGACTTTCAGGTGGTGTACAAGCAGGGCAGGAAGCATTTTTCCGGGAACATGATGGCTTTTTATCGTGAGAGTGACCGTTCCAGCGGGCCGCGTGTCGGCTTTACCGTTGGCAAGGTGCTGGGCGGGTCTGTGGTGCGGAATCGCATTCGCCGGCGCATGCGTGCGCTGGTGCGGCAACATTTGTTTGAGCTGGCGCGGCCGCTCGATCTCATCCTGCATCCTCGCAAAAGCGTACTTACCCTGAAATTCGCGCAGTTGGATACCGAGATTAAGCAGGTATTTGCCGCTGTCCAGCGAGGCCAGTCACGATGACGCAGTTCGCGACCTTTTTTTGGCGGCTCTATAAAGGTTTCATTTCGCCTTTTTTGCCGGTTTCATGCCGTTATGTTCCCAGCTGTTCGGAATACACCGCAGAAGCTGTAGCCCGGCACGGTCTGTTTTACGGATTAGCGCTCGGCCTCTGGCGGATCGTGCGCTGCAATCCGTTCGCGCACGGCGGCTATGATCCCGTGCCACTTAAAAAGACCGCAAGGCCCGTAGTAGCTGACCGGCTTGAACCTTGAACCCGGCTTGAACCTTGAACAAAGAACAAGGCTGATTACTTCGCAGGGAACTGAGCATCACCAAGCCATGAAGCGCGAAGCCACAAGAAAATTGAGATCATCCATTGACTGAATATCGCAATCCTCAGAGTGAACCGGGCACAGACAAGCGAATGCTGATTGCCCTGCTGCTGGTATTTGTTGTTTTAGGCGTTGTGCAGTACTTCATGCCCAAGCCCAAGCAGCCGCCCCAAGATCAAAACCAGCAACAGCAGCAAGCACAACAATCATCGGCCACACAGACTCCAAGTTCTGGCGCTGCTTCTGTTCCCGCTTCCACCGCTAAGAATGCTCAGGCCTCTTCTGCAATCCCCAAATTGCCGGTAAAAGCTGCCACAGCCGAAGCTGAATCAGTTCTGGAGACTGAGTTTTTTAAAGTCACCATCTCCAATCGTGGCGCGGTGGTCAAATCCTGGATCCTCAAAAAATACCAGGATAATGCGGGCAAGCCCTTTGATATCGTCAATCAGACGGTCGCTTCACAGCTTGGCTATCCGCTTTCATTCTTTACCTATGACAAAGAGCTGGAAAAGAAGCTGAATGAATCGCTCTACGTGGGTGGCGCCACCGCCGATTCCAAAACCGGCGCCTTGGCATACGAATTTTCTGATGGCGACATTACCGTCCGCAAAACCTTCCGCCCGGATAAAGACAATCTTCTAAGCGTTGAGACAGATGTTCTCCGCAACGGGCAGAGCGTACCGGCATTTCCCCAGTGGCCAAGCGGCCTGGGCGATCAGCTTGGCTCGGTCGCTTTTGCTGGCAGCATGGTGGATTGGCAGCAGGGAGGCGACGTTGAGCGTAAGGCCCCTTCTTCCGGCGGGCTGCTGAGAAGCAAAAAATGGATCGTCGGCGGCCAGACTCTACCCGGCCCCTATGATTGGGCAGCCACTGCCGACCGCTATTTTGCCGTGGCCTTCCTGCCGAACGATCTCAAGGGCACAACACTGGTCACACTAAACGCGCCGGCTGAAGTGCTGAAAAACGCGGACAAGCCAGCTGACGGCAACGAGAAGACCAACATAGTTGGACTGGCTTTTGGCAATAACAGTGGCCCCACACGGCTGCGTGTCTTTGCCGGAGCAAAAGCAGTGAACCTGCTTGATAGCATCCAGAGTCATCCTGGCGGTCCGGACCTTCGCGGCGTCTATGACTTCGGCTTTTTCAGCATCATCGCGCGCCCGCTGTTTCTCTGGCTGAAATGGACCTACGAAACCTGGATTCACAACTGGGGATGGGCTATTGCCTTCCTGACCCTGGTCATCACCATGGCGCTGCTGCCGCTGCGTATTTCCAGCATGAAGTCGTCGCTGCGTATGCAGAAAATTCAGCCGCAGATGAAGTCGATCCAGGAGAAATACAAGCGCTATAGCATGACTGATCCGCGCCGCGCTGACATGCAAAAAGAAATGCAGGCGCTCTATAAAAAGGAAGGCGTCAATCCGGTAGGTGGCTGCTTCCCCTTGATGTTGCAGATGCCATTCCTCTTCGCCTTCTACGCCATGCTGAACAACGCCATTGAGTTGCGCCAGGCGAACTGGCTCTGGGTACACGACCTTTCGCTGCCAGATCCGTTGCATATTCTGCCCATCGTCATTATTGTTGCCATGTTCGTGCAGCAGCGGAGCGCGCCGCAGGGCGGCATTGATCCGGCGCAGCAAAAAATCATGGCCTTTATGGGGCCGATCATGTTTGGCGCATTCAGCTGGGGTATGCCCGCCGGACTTTCCATTTATCTGGCATTGAGCACATTGCTGGGGTGGGCGCAGCAGACGGTGATCAACCGCTCTGAACTGGGCCAGCAGGTAAGAAAAACCATTGAAAAACGCAACGCGCGCAAGCGCTGAGCCCACGGGGGCTGTAGAATCGCTGGGGAGTTCAGGTCAGATAAGCATGCTGCAGGATAAAGTCGCAACGGCAAAGAAAATCGATTCGTTCCTGAAGAACATCATCGCTTCAGGCGCGTTTAAGCTGAAATACCGCATCACCGTGAACCCTCCCATTACACCGGGCATGGAAGCGGAGACGCCGGATATCCTGGTGGAATTTGCCGGGCCAGACAGCCAGTTGCTGCTGGAGCGCGGAGCAGAAGTGCTGCGTTCATTTGAAGTCCTCACGCATGAAGCCCTGCATCTGCATGCTGAAGACCATGACCGCGTAAGCTTTGACTGCAAAGGCTATCGCGCCGGCCGCCAGCAGGAATTGAAGATGGCCACACAGGTGGCGGCTGAGCGTGTGCTAAAGAGCGGAGCGCCTTACTCCTTTGCGCCCATGTCCTCGCGTGAGCGCCGCCTCGTTCACCTGGTTTTCCGCGATCATGAATCGCTGGTGACTGAGAGTGAAGGCGAAGGCGGACGCCGCTACGTAGTCCTCTATCCTAAGAATTACAAGCCTGCCCGGCCGCCGCGCCGGTAACAAATCCTCAATATTCCCGCACTTCATTCGGCTATGATGTTTCTGCAAGTGGCCGTTACGCAGCCGCGTACGGGCCTTTGTGTTTTTAAAAATTAGCTTCTTAAAGCATAGAGACAAAGGTAGCCCCCAAATGTCTACAACCGTAACCATGATTGGAGAAGTCCCCATCTTTGGGCTTCTCGATGAAGAAGAGCGTGAAGCGCTGGCCCAGATGATGGACTGCCGCGACTTCAAAGAAGGCGAAATTGTTTTTCATTACGGCGACGTCGGCGGCGAGATATTTATTTTGCGCACCGGTCGCATAGAGCTTTTCGTCGAAAGCACGGAAGGGCAGAAGCTTGTCCTGGCGGAAAACGAACCGGGTGACGTGATCGGAGAGCTCTCTTTTCTTGACGGCGGCTCCCGCACCGCGACCGCGCTGGCCCGTGAAGACACGCAGCTGCTCACCATGCATCGCGAGCGACTGATGGAGTTCATTGACAAGCATCCGCACGCCGCCATGGACTTGCTCACCGTGGTTGGCCGACGCCTGCGCGCCACAGACGAGCTTCTGCGCACCCAGGTTTCGCGCAATCCCAACGTGGAAGAAGAAGAGCGGCTCACTTTCGGCCAGCGCATTGCCGATAAAGTTGCCACCTTCGGCGGCTCCTGGACCTTCATTATTTCCTTCGGCGTGATCCTGACCATATGGGTGATTATTAACTCAACGGCGCTGCTCTCCAATCACTTCGATCCGTATCCATATATTTTGCTAAATCTGTTTTTGTCGATGATCGCCTCCATTCAGGCGCCTGTAATCATGATGTCGCAAAATCGCCAGTCATCAAAAGACCGGCTGAAATCAGACCTGGATTATGAAGTGAACCTGAAGGCCGAGCTGGAAGTGGCGCATCTCCACCGCAAAGTCGATCATATTTACGAGCGGATTGAAGATCACTTTGCCCGGCTGGAGCGCGGCAATCACCAAGAATGACAGATGGCCCATAATGAATGATCAGTAATCCATGAATTTGGACGATACGATCGTCGCCACTGCCACGCCGCCTGGACGCGGCGGCATCGGCGTGGTGCGTCTTGCCGGCACTGAAGCACGCACCATTGCCAGCGCCATGCTGCGGCTCAAGCATGAACTCGCCGCTGGCCAGGCTGTTTTTACTGAGGTGATAGAACCCGCTACTGGTGAACGCATTGACGAAGCCGTGGTCACGTTCTTCGCGAAGCCACATTCCTATACCGCCGATGACATAGTAGAAATCTCCGCGCACGGCTCCCCCGTGGTGCTGCGGCACATCATTGAGCTGGCAACTGCCCGTGGAGCGCGCATGGCTGAACCGGGCGAATTTACCATGCGAGCATTCTTAAATGGACGCATTGATCTCACGCAGGCAGAGGCCG
>DASZMF010000624.1:0-8445 GCA_035552035.1 Candidatus Angelobacter sp. | reverse complement strand
CTGGTTTCCGCCATGCATATTACCGCCGGAGTTTATGTGAATGACGACGAACGCGGCTTGATCCAGGACATAGACAAGTGGCTGGAGCAGCTTGCGCCGTTCAACGAAGCGTATCTGCATCATGAAACGGGCGAGGACAATGGCGACTCACATTTGAAGGCGCTGCTGATACATCATCAGGTGATTTTGCCGGTGACCAACGGCAAGCTGCTGCTGGGGACATGGCAGCGCGTCTTCTACGCGGAGTTTGACGGCCAGCGCTCGAAACGCGTGGTGGTGGCGGTGATGGGAGACTAATGAGCAAAACAAAACCGGCGCTGTGTGTAGCTGCACCGGTTTTGTCCCCGCTAGATGGATAGTGAATGTGAGCTTAGTGCACCAGGCTTTAATGCACTAAATCCTGCCTGCTGCCTTGCGGCGCTGCCGGCAGTTTCAAGAGAATTTCAGGATTACCGTCAGAGAGCGAAAGCTCGCCGCCAATGGAATAGACCAGTTCCTGAATGTGGTTGAGTTCCTTGGCGATAATATTTTTCGCGTCGGTCACCGGGATTGGAGCGTCGTCATTGGCTTTCCAGTTAAAGGCCAGCACACAGCGTGCATCTTTTATTTGCGCTGAGACGGTGAGAACCAGCGGGCGCGTATTCCGTCCAATGAGCTTGCTGATAAACAAAACCAGAAGCTGGCGCAGCACTGGGCTGCTGGTGACCTGAATGGTTGGGTCCCACTGGCGCTCCAGCGTGAGCAGGCCGGAGTGCAGCAGCACGATGAAATCATTGAAGATGTCATTCAGCAGGCCGTCGAGCATTGTCCAGGGGCCGCTGGGGATGGGGACTTCACGCACCATGGCAGAGATGCTTTTGGTGAGTGAAATGGCGCGGTCGGCTTGCTGCTCAATCGTCTTTAGATCAGCGGGGACCGGGGGCGTTCCAGGGTGCATGCCCATGACTTCAAGGAAGCAGCGCACACTGGTGAGCGGCTGGGCCAGGTCATGCGCCAGGGAGTGGATCAAGGCACGCAGTGGCGTTTGCGGCACGCTGATGACTTCTCCCATGCCAGTGATGGCGCCGGATGGATGATACGGCTCTGCATGGACTGAATCTGAATGTGTGATGGCCAGCGGGTCTTCGCCCGGAGAAGGTGCAGGGCGGCCGATGCGGTAGCCGGAGCCGCGGACGGTATAGATGAGCTTGGCTTCGTCAGGGAAGTCAACTTTTTTGCGCAGGTAGTTCACATAGACATCAACCAGGTTGCTGTCTGTTTCTGGCTGCAGGCCCCAGGATTCACGCAGCAGATCCTGGCGGCTCACGGTTTCTCCGGCGTGGCGCATGAGCAGGAACAGCAGATCAAATTCTTTAGGACTGAGCTTGATCTCGCGTTTATCGCGATTGACTTTGCGGGAGGAAGGATCGAGCTCAAGATTCTCTACGCGCAGCACGCTGAGTAACGGGTCGGCCTTGCGACGCAGCAAAGCATTGGCACGCGCCGCCAGTTCCTGGAAAGAGAAAGGCTTGGTGATGTAATCATCGGCGCCCAGGTTCAGCGACTGTATGCGGTCAGAAACGCGATTGCGCGCGCTCAGCACCATCACCGGGGTTTCCAGACCGTCGGCACGGAGACGCTCCAGCAACTTGAGGCCATCGGTCTGGCCGAAGTTCAGGTCCAGAATAATGAGCTTATAGTTCTGCCGCCGCAGCTCAGACATTACGCTATCTTCATTGAGCGCGGTGTGGACGGAGTAGCCTTCTGATTCGAGGGATTTGGATAAGAATGTTGCCAGGTGGAGATCGTCATCAGCGAGAAGTATTGACATCGCAATCTACCTTCTTTTCTTGAACAACGCTTTTCTAGAACACGGTTGTCTAGAACACCGCGAGAAAAACAGTCTTAAGGAGACTCTTTCCAGATCTAACCTACAGCCTTAAGCATCTACAAGAAACGAACGGTTAGACGAAGCAAATTTTAGAACATAAACATGCTCTATGCCGGAGATTAGCATAATTTTATAAAGCCAATCCGAACTTACATAAGGTGAAAATGTTTGCGCAATGGGCGGATTAGGGAGAATCAGCTAAGGGCAGAATGCGCAAAGGACACTGTTTTAGGCGTACATATTCGCTATTGATTCACTTTGCTGCGCTCCTTATACTTGAGCCAGCTGATCGCCTGAGAGGCAGGGAAAGATTGGAAATAGCCTATTTGAACAGCTTCATTTGCGACCCTCTGCCGATTCTTGGGTCGCCTTGGGTGCTTTTGGGTCGAATTGGGTCAAAACGGGGGGAGGGGGTAGCTAGATTGCCAGAATTGCCAAAATCGCCAGAATTGGTAATTGAAAACCAAAAGTGCCCCCTCACCTACGTGCCTGGGTGGCTGGCACATAACCCCGGAAAAGTTGGTACGATAGAGAGTTTGGTACCTAAAGAGTTTGATATCTGAGAGTTTTGAAACCAGTGAAAGGCGGCCTCCAGGCACATGGCAGCTAAAGTTTTTAAGAATTTTATTGGCGGCGAATGGGTTGAATCCCGCAGCGGCCAGACATATGAAAACCTGAACCCCGCGGACACGCGGGACGTGATTGGCGTATTCCAACGCTCTGACAAGAGAGACGTGGACGACGCCGTCTCAGCGGCAAAACAGGCCTTTGAACGCTGGCGGCTGGTACCGGCGCCGAAGCGGGCTGAGATTATCTATCGCGCAGGCGAGATCCTGCTGGAGCGCAAGGAAGAATATGCGCGCCTGATGACTCGCGAAATGGGCAAGGTGCTGAAAGAGACGCGCGGCGATGTGCAGGAAGCTGTGGACACTGCCTACTACATGGCTGGCGAAGGCCGCCGGTTATTTGGCGTGACCACGCCATCAGAGTTGGCGAATAAATTTGCCATGGCCGTCCGCATGCCTATTGGCGTATGCGGGATGATTGCGCCGTGGAATTTTCCCATGGCCATCCCTTCATGGAAGCTGCTGCCTGCGCTGGTTTGCGGCAACACATGCGTGATTAAGCCGGCGGAAGATACGCCGCTTTCCACCATGAACCTGCTCAAGGCGCTCACGGACGCTGGCTTGCCCAAGGGCGTGGTGAACGTGGTAACGGGATTTGGCCCGGAAGTGGGTGCGCCTATCGCGGAGCATGCCAATGTTCAGGCGATTTCGTTCACGGGATCCAGCGAAGTTGGACGCACAGTGGGCGTTACGGCTGCGCAGAGCTTTAAACCGTGCTCGCTGGAAATGGGCGGCAAGAATGCCATTATCGTTCTGGATGACGCCAATCTTGACCTCGCTCTGGAAGGCGTTCTGTGGGGCGCTTTTGGCACCACCGGACAGCGCTGCACGGCGGCCAGTCGCGTGATTGTGCAGAAGGGCGTTTACCGCCAGTTTGCTGATCGCCTGATCTATCGCGCGCAGCGGCTGAAAGTGGGCAGCGGACTGGATGAAAGCGTGGAAGTGGGCCCGCAGATCAACGAAAAGCAGGTTGCCACCACGGAAAAATATGTACAGATTGGCAAGAACGAAGGCGCAAAGCTGGAGTCCGGCGGCAAGGCCCTGAACACCACAGACCACGCTTATGGATGGTTCTTTGAGCCGACCATTTTCACTGACGTGCATGAAAAGATGCGTGTGGCCCAGGAAGAAATCTTTGGCCCGGTGCTGAGCCTGATCCCGGTGGATTCGTTCGACAAAGCGATTGAAGTGGCTAACGGCGTTACGTACGGTCTGTCATCTTCTGTCTATACGCGCGACGTGAACAAGGCTTTCAAGGCCATGCGTGACATTTACGCCGGCATCACCTATGTGAACGCTCCGACGATTGGCGCGGAAGTTCATCTGCCGTTTGGCGGGACCAAGTCAACGGGCAATGGACATCGCGAAGGCGGCCTGGGAGCGATTGATTTCTACACGCAGTGGAAGTCGATCTACGTGGATTATTCAGACCGGCTGCAGCGCGCACAGATAGACACCGAGTAATAGTTCGATCATTGGGGCCAGAAAGCAAACCGTGCTGACTGGCTCCAGACTCTTCCATGCGACCGTCCGGCTTAATAATAACGTCCGGCTTATAATGAACGGCAGGACTCGCATTTTTTGCAAGCGAACGCGCGAGATGTACTTGTGTCCGAAAAGAAACCGGATAAGAACAATCGTTCAGTTCCCCTGACGCGGCGGCGCGCTCTGTTGATCCCGCTTGCGTTGGGTATTGTCTTACTTTTTGGCGTGGTCTTTTCCCAGCAGGCATTCAATCTCACGCAGCTGCGGCCAGATTCCGCCGGAGAAACGCTGAGCCTGGTCGCGCTTTCAGCGCTGGTGTTTCTGCTGCTGGTGGTGCTCACCTTTGTTCTGTTTCGCAACCTGCTGAAGCTCTATGCTGAACGCCGGTTGGGCATGCCTGGGTCACGCTTCCGTACACGCATGGTGATTGGCGCGCTGGTCCTTTCTTTTGCCCCGGTAATTGTGATGTTTATGTTTTCTTACGGGCTGATGAACCGGTCGATCGACAAATGGTTTTCCAGTCCGGTGAATGCGCTGCACCAGGATTCAGGCCGGGTGGCCGCGCTGTTGTCATCGTATGCCGGCAAAAATGCGCGGCAGACGGCGCTGGAAATTGCGGAGTCTCCTGAGATCCAGCATGCTTTTGAAAGCGCCAATTACAACGGCGTGCTGCATGAATTCCGCCGCCACCAGCGCACGCTGCAAGGTGGATTTGCCATTGCTGTGCTCGATGGTGAGGCCGTGGCCAGTTGGAACCTGCCGCGTCCGTGGCCGGTTTTGCGCCAGACGCTGCCTGATTTGAAAAAGCTCTCGCAGGGGCCGGAAAGATTTGTCTATCAGGGCGCAGAGTACCTGATGGCCATGGCACCGGCGCAACCTTCAGGGTCGATCCTGATTGGCTTGCCGCTGCCCAAAGATTTTTCTCCCATGCTGGAGCAGATCAACCAGAACCAGCATAACTACGAAACTCTGAGCCATGAAGCCAAGCGCATTCGCGGCCTGTACATGCTGTTGCTTACGATGCTGACGGCATTGGTACTTTTTGTGGCCACATGGTCATCGCTCTTCGTGGCGAAACTGGTGACGCGCCCGGTGGAAGCGTTGGCTGAAGCTACCAGAGAAATTTCGCTGGGGCATCTAGGTTATCGCGTGGAAGTTTCCGCCGCCGATGAACTAGGCGAACTGGTTTCGTCATTTAACACCATGGCGGGCGAACTTGAATCAAGCCGCAAAAAAATTGACCAGTCCGCGCGAGCGCTTACGGACTCGAACACTGAGTTAGACCAGCGACGGCGGCATATTGAAACTATTTTGGAAAACATTCCCACCGGCGTGCTTTCACTTGATCCTGACCGTCGGGTGACGCACAGCAACGTGGCCTTTGGAAGAATGTTCTGGCCCAACGGCGGTTCGCCCGTGATTGGCGCAACCGTGCAGGAAGTATTCAGCGACGAAACCGCAGCTGACCTTGAGCACCTGCTGCGGCGCGCTGATCGCATGTCAGTTACGGCGGCGCAATTTGAAATTCCCGTGGGCAAAGACAAGCTCAACGCCAGCGTGACCGTCTCATCCGTACAGCATGGAATACAGCGGCTGGGTTATGTGGTGGTGTTTGAAGATTACAGCGAACTGCTCAAGGCGCAGCGCGAAGCCGCATGGAGAGAAGTTGCACGCCGCGTGGCCCATGAGATCAAGAACCCGCTGACGCCGATTGCGCTTTCAGCCGAGCGCATACGGCGGCACCTTGAACGCGGTGTTCCGCCGGATGAAACTTCGCTCGCGGTGATTCACGATTGCTCTGAGACCATTACACAGGCGGTGCAGACGGTGCGCTCGCTGGTGGATGAATTTTCTTCCCTGGCGCGTTTTCCGGCGGCTCATCCGCGGCCGGCGGACATCAACGAAATTGTGGAAGGAACTCTGGCCATGTTCAACGGCCGGCTGGATGGCATCCACGTGGAAAAAGAACTTGACGCGCATTTGCCGCTGGCTATGGCCGACCCAGAGGCGATTAAACGCGCGCTGGCCAATTTGATTGATAACGCCGCGGAGGCGCTGCAGGATTCGCGCGTCCGCGAGATACATATTTCAACATCGCTGCTGGATGGCCGCGATGGGCTGGAAATTGTGATTGCCGATACCGGCCACGGCATTGACCGTGAAGTGAAAGAAAAACTTTTTCTGCCGTATTTTTCCACCAAGAAGCGCGGCACCGGCCTGGGGCTGGCGATTGTGCGGCGCATTATTGAAGATCATCATGGATCGATTCGCGTGGAAGAAAATAAACCGGCAGGCGCAAAATTTTTAGTGGAGCTGCCATTGGCGGGCGAGATGGCCGCAGCGGAGTCGCAAAGTGCATAGTGTCCTGGTAGTGGATGATGAGCGCGATATCCGCGAGTCACTGCGCGGCGTACTCGAAGATGAAGACTATAAAGTGCTGCTGGCCGAAAGCGGTGAAGCCTGCCTGGAGCAGCTGAAGAAGCGCAGCTGCGAAGTGGTGCTGCTGGACATCTGGCTCCCGGGCATGGACGGACTGGAAACGCTGGAGCGCATACGGCAGCTGGAAGATCCGCCGGAAGTGGTGATTATCTCCGGCCACGGCACCATTGAGACGGCGGTCCGCGCGACTAAACTTGGCGCATTTGATTTCCTGGAAAAGCCGCTCTCGCTGGATCGAACGCTGATCGTGCTGAAGAATGCGCTCGAAGCACATCGGCTGCGGCAGGAAAACTCTGAACTGAAGAAACAGTTTCAGTCGAAGAGCGTGATCGTGGGCGAGAGTATCCCCATGAAAGCCCTGCGGCATGAGATTGCCGTGATGGCGCCGACCAACGGCCGCGTGCTGATTTATGGTGAATCAGGTACCGGTAAAGAACTTGTGGCGCATGCCATCCATGCGCACAGCCTGCGTAAAGACAAACTTTTTGTGGAAGTAAATTGCGCCGCGATTCCGGAAGACTGGATTGAGAGCGAACTGTTTGGCCATCGCAAAGGCGCGCTGCCCGGCGCGGCTGGCGACAAAGAAGGCAAGTTCGAAAAGGCGAATGAAGGCACGCTGTTTCTGGATGAAGTGGGCGACATGAGCCTGAAGACGCAATCCAAGGTGCTGCGCACGCTGGACGAACAGAGGTTTACGCCGGTGGGCGACGACGAATCGCTGCGGGTGGATGTGCGCGTGATTGCCGCGACCAACAAAGACCTGGAAGAGGAAATTTCCAAGGGCAATTTCCGCGAAGACCTTTTTTACCGGCTCAACGTGATTCCGTTTTACGTTCCGCCGTTGCGCGAACGCAAAGAAGATATTCCGCTGCTCTCGCGGCACTTCCTGAAAGAATTTTCCGCTGCCTACAGCCGTCGGTCACGTGAAATTACGGATGAGGCCGTGGATAATCTCTCGCGCTATTCATGGCCCGGCAACGTGCGCGAGCTGCGCAACGTGATTGAGCGGCTGGTCATTATGAATCCCACGGCGCATAAGATTGAGCGCAAGCATTTGCCGCCGCTGATCCATCGTGAAGGCGGACGCAGCAGCACTGCGGGCTTTTCCACGCTGCACCAGGCGCGCGCCGCTTATGAACGCGACTACATCCTGAAAAAGCTGGACGAAAATCACGGCAACGTGACCCGCGCTGCGGAAGTTCTGGGGCTGGAACGCAGCCATCTGTATCGCAAGATGAAGACACTGGGCATTGCGGTGAAGGAATAACAGGGCAGAAGGGATGGAATGCTTTGCGTTTACTCAGGTTTTATTCGATCTTAATTCTTAGCACGTTATTGCTCGGTACCATGCCGTTGAAGAATCAAGTGGCTGCGCAGTCGCCAGATAGCGCACCACAGCGCTCGGCCATTACCATTCGCGTGTTTAAGTCAGGAATGTTCTCAGGCTTCGCACACAATCATGTGGTGGTCGCGCCGATTGCGCAGGTAAAAGTTGATCCTGCCGCGCTGACTGCGGAGATTGCTGTCGCGGTGAAAGAGATGAAAGTTACCGATCCTGACATTTCAGAGAAAGACCGTGCTGAGATTCAGAGCACCATGCTTGGGCCTAAAGTGCTGGACCTGGAAAAATATCCGGAGATCCGCTTTCGCTCTTCACGCATTGAGCAGACTAGTCCGCAGCATTATCGCGTGGCGGGACTGCTGGAGTTGCACGGCGTTAAGCATGAGGTCACGCTGGAAGTTACGGGCGAACCCAGCCACTATCATGGCGCGACCAGGCTGAAGCAATCTGAATTTGGCATCAAGCCAATTTCCATGGGCGGCGGGTCAATCAAAGTGAAGGATGAACTGGAGCTGGAGTTTGATGTTTATCCGGCGAAATAGCCGCTAAAACACGCTTGGCAAGCCAACATGGCTTTGCAACGAAAATGTTGTTTGTAACTGAATAAAGACCGAAGCATCTTATGAGCATGGGACGAATTATCACGCTGGCAATTTTACTGAGCCTGGCTCTTGGGGCATCTG
>DASZMF010000623.1:0-1605 GCA_035552035.1 Candidatus Angelobacter sp. | reverse complement strand
TTCACGATTGGCACTGCGCCGAGCTTCAGCAGGCGCTCAAAAGTCTGGCGGAGAATTTTGTAGCGATTGAGATCGCTGAAGTCATCTTCCGTCACCAGCACCTGGGCGACTTTGAGGCCATGAGGGCGAAAAGACTCTGCGTAGGCTTCCATCAGCTTGCATTGGCCTACGGCAGCGCAGGCGCGTGTAACGCTGGCATCCTTGAGCCGGCTGCGATGTACGCCTAACTCGGCTGCGCCCAGAGTGACCGCGCCGGAGCTGACCAGAACAATTTGTCGTCCAGCCTTTACCTGTGCGGCGATGCTGGCCGCCAAACCGGCCACCTGCTGCGGATCAAATTCATTTTGCTCGTTACACACAACGCCGGTGCCAACCTTGACCACAACACGACGCGCGTTCACCAGCAGCGCGCGGTGGTCAATGGATCCGTCAGTGGCTTTGGCAGCAGTCATTTTGTGTTCAGTAAATGTTGTATTTAGTAAATCCAGTTTCGTGCAAAAGTTCGTCAGCAAAAAACCTGCGATCAGAAACTTGTCACTCAAGGCACTCAGCAGTCGCATTCAGCAAATAAAAACCGCTGCTCATTATGGCAGCGGGGAGTATGTTTGCTGTGTTTCTTAAGATTGCTAGCTCATACCTACCCATCTGCCCGTTAGATGCACGGGGTTGGCGGGCAAAAACACCGCAGAGATGGACAGCAACAAAGCATGCGCGCACTATAGCGTGGAAGTTTTAGGATGGCAAGAAAGTAAGTTTTTTCTAATCTCAATGGAGTTAACTCTATAAAAATCAATGGGGAGGCGGGTGATTGTAAAGTTCAAAGCGGGGCAATGGTTAAAGTTCCTAACAATAAGGTTAGGCTGTTTTTTCTTCTTCAATGCTTTAGCATGAAGAAATGGTGGAAGAGCGGCCCTTCAGGGCCACGAAAAGTGCCCATAAAAAAAGGGCTTTAGCGCTTTCGCCCGTGTGCAACGGACGTAAATAAAAAAGCTCGAATTTCCTGCGGAGCGTCTTTCTTTTCACCAGCGCTAAAGCGCGTATTTTTGGCCCGTTTACGCGGCCCTGAAGGGCCGCTCTTCCACCGGTTCTTCACGCTGAAGCGTGAAGAAAAAATGTTCAGCGTGAAAGTTCTGGGCTGCAATTTGGATAATGTCGCTTAGTAGAATAAAAGCAGCGACAGGAGATTATGGCAACACTGGATTGGTCGCAATGTGCCGGAGTAGAAAGCATTCCCGGGAAGGTGAGTGGCGCATGGGTATTTTGCGGAACGCGTATGCTCGTGGCTACTTGTATTTGAAAATCTGGAGGCAGGAGCGAGCATTGCTGAGATCATGGAATGGTTCGATGTCATGCGAGAGCAAATCAAGGAAGTCTTGAATTTTGCGGCACGTAGTCTTCACGCTGGAAATCCCGCTCACTAATCCTCGCCATATTTGTCGATCCTCAGTAAAGTTCCGTTAACCCTACCCGCATATTCCCTCGCTACAAGAATTAACCATCCTGACAATTATTAACTCCTGGCTTACCCAGCGTTTACTCCGAGTGGTCCAGAACAGGGTTTAAGCCTTGCAGAGGCCGCGAACAGGAGTTGACGGTCTTTTGAAA
>DASZMF010000622.1:0-9440 GCA_035552035.1 Candidatus Angelobacter sp. | reverse complement strand
TCCAGAGTGGGAAGAACTGGCCCCTGGGCTAAAAACCTTAGAAGATGCCACGGAAATTCGCCGTCGAATTCTCACGGCTTTTGAGACCGCAGAGCGCCAGGGCATTGCGCATCGCGCGGCGTTGCCGCTGAACTTTGTAGTGATCGGCGCAGGACCAACCGGCGTCGAATTGGCGGGCGCGATCTCTGATATCGCCAAAGAATATCTAACGCGAGAATTTCGCGCCATCGATCCTCGCCAGTCCCGCATTGTGTTGCTGGAAGGCGGCCTGCGGGTGCTGCCCACGTATCCCGCTGATCTTTCCGCCAGTGCTGAACGCCAGCTGAAGCAGATGGGCGTTGAGGTCCGCACCAATGCCATGGTTACAAACATTGAGCCTGGTGTAGTCTCCGTGGGCGGTGAAAGAATTCCTGCAGCGGTGATTCTCTGGGGCGCAGGCGTGTCTGCGTCGCCGCTGGGAAAAATGCTGGGCGTACCCACAGACAAAGCCGGACGCGTCATTGTCGAACCTGACCTCACGGTTCCGGGACATCCTGAAGTTTTTGTTGCAGGCGACCTGGCTTCAGTGCATCGCAACAATGGAAAGCCCGTTCCCGGCGTTGCTCCAGCAGCCATCCAGATGGGCAAATTCACCGCGCGCCAGATCAAAAATATTCTGGCTGGCAAGCCACGCGAGAAATTTGAGTATCTGGATAAAGGCAGCCTCGCCACCATAGGCCGCTCCCACGCCATCGCAGAGTTTCCCGGCAACATCCACATCTCCGGATATTTCGCATGGCTCAGCTGGCTCTTTATCCATCTGCTGTTTCTCGTCGGCTTCCGCAATCGCTTTCTGGTGATGATCGAATGGGCGTGGTCGTATATCACATACAATCACAGCGCGCGCTTGATTACTGACACGGACGAAGAAGAGGAAATGGAAAAGCCGAAACAGAAGGCTGGCTGAAGATTTGCAATGCAAAACAAAAATTCAAATTTTGGAAATGAATGACTCCTACGCTTGAAACCTCACGTCTCATCCTGCGTCCGCTGGAGCTGGCTGATGCCACGCAGACGCAGGTTCTGTTTCCGCAGTGGGAGGTCGTGCGCTATCTCACGCATGCTGTGCCGTGGCCTTATCCAGAGGACGGCGCTTACAAGTATTATCGTGACGTTACTTTGCCCGCAGTCCAGCGCGGAGACGAATGGGCCTGGACGCTTCGCCTCAAGACTGCTCCGGAGAAATTGATCGGCGCCATCAGCGTTTTCCGCGGTGAAAATGACAATCGCGGCTTCTGGATCGGCTTGCCCTGGCAGAGACAAGGCTTGATGACGGAAGCCTGCGACGCAGCGACCAATTACTGGTTCAATGTTCTGGGCTTTCCTGTGCTGCGTGTCCCCAAGGCGATTGTGAATGCTGGTTCGCGACGCATCTCAGAAAAGCAAGGCATGCGCGTAATTCTCACCGAGCAGCGCGACTACGTTTCCGGGCAGTTCGCGGTAGAAGTATGGGAGATCACCGCGGAAGAGTGGCGCGACTACCGGAGCAGATTCACCGAATCTCAACATTAAAGTTCTTAATCTGCTTGCTTTTGCCCTGTTTCCTAGGCAGACTCTGGTTCCTCACCATTCGGGCTGGTGATCCGCACTCTTTTGCGGAAGGTTGCAACCAGCTCTTACCAGTTGTTACCGCTCCTGCATACGTGTGCTTGCGATCGTCCCTGGTGCAGCTGCGCGTAGACGCGGCAACACCTCTCCAGTAACTCTCCAAGCCAGGCTTCCGGGAGAAGGACTGTAGTCATGTTGGTGGTTGATAAGTTTTTGAAAGGGACTCTGTTGAACAGAGTCTTCTGCGCAGAATCCCTTAGCCAGCTCGGCGGAATCATTTGTATCTGCTGTTTGTCAGTGGTAGTGGGTTGCGGCAGCGTGGGTAACAGCAATGCCGGAAATGCGACAGTCGGTGCTGGATCAACGCCAACGCCCACGCCAGTTGCCACACCTACGCCAAGTCCAACTCCCACGGCCACACCAAGCCCAACGCCCACGCCTTCGCCTGCGGCGCTGGTGGTTTCACCCGGCAAGGCGAACGTAGCTCTGGGGACATCTCAGACTTTCACCGCAACCGGTCCGGCAACTCCCGTGAACTGGAGCGTGAATGGCGTACCAGGCGGCAATTCGCTGATCGGGACCATTAACGCCGTTGGCGTTTATGTGCCGCCTGCGGTCTTTCCCGCGACGAACGGTTTCACCGTCACCGCAACTTCACAGGCAAACACGTCTGTCTCTGCCACTGCATCGTTGCTCGTTGTCTATCCCAATGACACCGCTGGCGTACAGCCGTTGCCGCTCAAGCTGGGCGTGCAAGGTGGCAACGAGCTGGATATAAGTCCTAACGTTTGCTGCGTCGGCACGCTGGGAAGCCTCTGGAACCTCAATGGTGCGCAGTACCTTTTGAGCAATAGCCATGTGCTGGCCCGCTCCGGCCAGGGAGTGGCGGGTGACGCCATCAATCAGCCGGGATCGTCCGCTTGTTTTGCTTCGCCCCACACGGTGGCCAACTTGAGTTTCCAGTCTGCTCTGCAGCCCACCACTACCAGCAACGGAATCGCAGAAAGCAATATTGATGCCGCTCTGGCCCAGATCGTTCCGGGCACAGTCGATGCAGCCGGCACCATTCTTGATCTCGGCGTTCCTGGCCCCAGCAGCATTGCGGCGGCAGCTCCTTCCGCCACGCTGGAAGCGCCGGCGCTGGGTTTGGCCGTTGCCAAAACGGGACGCACCACCGGACTGACCTGCTCCACCGTGAGCAGCATCAACGGGACCATGAGTGTTGACTTCGCTTCTTTCTGCGGAGGCCCAACGCTTTTCACCAGCAAGTTTGTCGGACAGGTTGTGATTAATGACAGCAGCTTCAGTGGCCCGGGTGACGCCGGATCACTGATTGTCACCACTGCCAATGCGCGGCCGGTGGCGCTGCTGTTTGCCGGCGACGGCATAAATACGCTGGCCAATCCCATCCAGGATGTGATCAGTGTATTTTCTTCTCCAGCGCGGCCGCCGGTCACGTTGAATATCGTTGGCGGTGACGATCATCTGGTGAGTTGCCAGCCCATGGCTGCCGTGCCGGGCGAAATACAGGTGCCTCCGTTGGCAGCTGCCGGCACACTCTCCGCGCAGGAACGCCAGCGCGGTGAAAGCGCCCGGAAAATAAGTGCCGCGCAGCTTATGCATGATCCAGCGGTTGCAGCGGTGGAACTTTCCGCCAGCCAGGATTCGCCGGGCGAAGCGTCTCTGGAAGTGCGTGTTTCCGGAACGCTGCAAGCGCCCATTCCGGCTGCGATCAATGGCGTCCGCACCCGCGTGGTTTTCACCACAGCGGCAGATGCTTCGGGGATTTCCATTACGAAGCAGGCGATCAATCACACAACTGAGGTGAAAGAGGCCCATGTTGTCGATCTGATGGCGCAGGCCGGAATCCAGGGCGTGGGCGTGGCCATCAGCAAAGATAATCCTGCTGAGACGGCGCTGGCCATCTATGTGGTCCGTGGCGTTGCGCGCGGGGCCATTCCTCCGGCCATCGACGGAATCCGCACGCAGATCATTGAAGGAGAACGGTTCCATGCTTATTAACCCAAATGCATATTGAGCCAATCTTTTTCTGACGGAATGACTCTGCCAAGGGTAAAGGCTGAAAGTCGGCAACGGCTTTCAGCCTTTTTTTATTTGGTCGCTGCGCGATAAACGCTTTGAGAAATTTCCTGATTGGTGACCAATCCGCTCCTGTGGCAGCGTCGCTCGGCGCGTGGTCGGCCTCGCATCTTATTTTTTCGTCGTTGGGTTCGGGCGAACCGCCTCTTACTGCGGCAGGTTTTTCCACCTGCGCCAGCGTGACGTGAGCCAAACCCGGGTATAGGGAATGTCCTGGGGTACAGTGGCCGGATGCAACACTTTTCAATAAAGGCAATGCATGCGGCCATCCAACGTAAGATACTTTCGGTGTAACTCTAAGGAGATATGCTTAATCAGCAAGGCAGCACCGTGGTCCTGTTGAGTAGAAACGCTTAAGCGTTGTAAGTAATAATTCAATGCAGTGAGAAGCGCTTACTGTGAGATTATCTTTATAACGGAGCGACATTGCTGAGATTCACACGGGGTGTGATCGCTTGCATATCGTTCCAAGGCCTCTGCTTCTCCCATTTCCTAATTTCAAGCAAGCACAGGTTCGATTGGCAATTTCAATGAGATCTAACGCGCGCAATATCGCTCCCATCGGAACCAGGCAGTTTGCTCCGTGGAATGTTTTTTCTGCCTTGCTGCTCCTTCCAGACCAGCAATCGCTCGGCATGATGAAAAGAGTTTTTGAAGGCTTTGGGATGAACATCCATGCCGCAACAACTCTGCAGGAAGCGGACGAGATACTGCGCAGTACCCGCCTTGATCTTGCCGTGTGTGATTTTGAGGTTCCCCGTGCCGACGAACTTTCTTTGCTCCAGCCTTCCACCCGCTGGCGCGGAGTTACCGTCGGCCTGATGCCATCTGCCCGGCTGGATTTATCCAGCCACAAGCGCGTCCAGTTTCGTGTGCCTAAGCCAGTCAGCGTGGACATGCTGGTTCGCAGCTTAAAGGCCTCATACACCAGCATGGCCCAGCAGAGAATCGCCACGTATCGGCACACAGTGCCGGTAAAGCTGGTGACTGGCACAATCAAGCATCGCGGCTGGCAGCGTCCCTTGCATCAGGTAAATGTTTTGAATATGAGCCAGACTGGCTTGTGCTTGAATGCTGTAGAACCGCTGCCCCACGGAGCTTCCGTGACCATGAATCTGTCCCTGGCGGAAAGTTCTTTTTCCATGCACGCCACCGGCAACGTTGTCTGGACACACACCAACGGACGCGCCGGAGTCGCCTTTGAACGCTCAGCCTGCCCGGAGATGAAAAAACTTCAGGAGCGGTTGAATGCGTGGCTTCCAAGAGAACTCGGCATGGTAGCGCGCTCCGCATAAAAGAGTTTCTACAGAAAATCAATTTCAGCAAAAAAGAAAAAGGCCGCGTATTCCACGCGGCCTTTCAAACTTCCAAAACAATTCCCAGCTAAACTCCCACCGGCTGCTTGCTGCGATCTTTCACTGGCACCTTGGTAAACCAGTTGTGCCGGTCAGCAGTCGTGCCGTTTACGATGCCAAAGAATTCACGCTGCAATGCCAGCGTCACCGGTCCGGTAATGCCTTTATTTACGTTGATCTTGTCGATGGAGCGGATCGGAGTGATTTCTGAAGCCGTGCCGCAGAAGAAGACTTCATCGGCCAGGTAAAGCATTTCGCGCGGGATAATCTGCTCCACCACGGTCAGGCCAATATCTTCCGCCAGCGTAATCACGCTTTCGCGCGTAATGCCGGGCAGAACAGAGTTGCCCAGCGGCGGCGTCAGCAGTTTGCCTTTGCGCACAACAAATATGTTGGCGCCAGAAGCCTCGCTCACATAACCGTTCACGTCCAGGGCAATGCCTTCTACGTAGCCATTTACAATCGCTTCCATCTTAATCAGCTGGGAGTTCATATAATTGGCGCCGGCCTTTGACATGGCGGGCATGGTGTTGGGCGCAATGCGCGACCATGAAGATACGCAAACGTCCACTCCGTCGCTTACATTGCCTTTGCCCAGATACTTGCCCCACGGATAGTTGGTCATGTAAATCTCAGTGGGAGAGTTAAACGGATTCACGCCGGCTTCGCCGTATCCACGCATCACAATCGGGCGGATGTAGCAGGGCCACACGGCATTGGAGGCGACCAGTTCAATGGCCGCGGCGCAGAGTTGGTCAAGATCGTATTCAGGCTCAATGCGGTAAATCTTGGCGGAATCCAGCAGCCGCTGCATATGCTCGCGGATGCGGAAAATTGCCGGTGCGCCCGCTGGCGCATAGCAACGAATGCCTTCAAAAACGGAAGAGCCATAGTTGATCACGTGGGCCATCACGTGGATCTGCGCATCGTTCCAGGGAATTAGTTTCCCGTTGTGCCAGATCTTTTCAGTCGCTTGAATCGCCATGGGGGAGAGGCTCCTTCAGATTGCAGAATAATGCCGCTTCGTGTGAGCCAAGCTTAAGACCTCAATTCGGCTTGCAGAGGCCAAAAAATCAGCTACTCCTATTTTAGATAGGAAATGAAGGCGAACGGCACATTATATCTGACGGAAATTTCCCCGGCCAACATTACATACGTTTAATTTACTCGCGTATGAATTACTAATGTTTGCCGGGGAAAGGATATCTAGGGCTGTGTACGTGTAGCAGTCTGGGGCTGGGCCGTTTTTGCCTGACTGGTGGTGGCCGGTTGGCCCACAGCAACAGGCGTATTCTGTGCTATCGCCGTTGCCGGCGTGTACAGGTAAGTCTTAGGATTGGCCATCATTGTGGGCATGGCCGCAAAAGGCTTGGTGTAATCGTTGGCGGCGTTCCAAAACAGGAAACCATCGCCGTGGTGTCCGTGAGACGCGCTGACCTGCTTCAGAATGTATTCCTCTGAGTAAGTCTTGGTTCTCCAGCGGAAAGCCTGGAGCCAGGGACGAATCACCACGCCCGAGCCGGCCGTGATTTTGTCAAAACGGTCCATGGAAATGCTGATGAAGTGTTCAGGAGCGTCACCCGGGGCCGTGTATCCGTCCATGCCAAAGAAGTGTGACGGATAGATCATGGGCGAAATCACGTCTGCATGCTTCGCCATCTTCACAATGTCCTGGCCTGTGTGGCCCAGATCGACCTGCCGCTGCCACGCCATAATACCGAATACATCGAGCGAAACCAGAACGCCTGCCGGGTGCAGCTCGGTGTAAGCGCGACCCAGGAAATTGGCGATCACGTCATCGCGATGCATTTTTGGATCTTTCTGGAAAGCAAACTCCGCGTCAGCCTGGTTGCCTTCAGCCGGGAAGCGGACATAATCAAACTGGATTTCATCCACGCCAGACGAGGCAATGTATTTGGCCAGAGCAATGTTGTAGTCCTGCACCTGCTTGTTGGAGCTGTCAGACCATACCAGTTTGCCGTTTTCACGCCACGGCTGGTGCATGCTTCTGGACTGTACCGCCAGCTCTCCGTGATGCTGGGCAATATTGTCGTCCCGGAAGAGTGCCTGCCGGGCAATCACGTGCATCTCCTGCGAATGCAGGAAGCGCACATACTTGGGCAGGTTCGTGATCGGGTAATTGTGTATCTTTTTTGCCAGCGGATGCTCAAACGGAACGTTGATGGTTCCATCGCTGTCCTTTATGTCAAACACCACGGCGTTTCCGCCTGCCTGGTGCCAGCGCTTCACCAGCTCAATGCCGTGTGCGCTGCCCGCGGTTCCGCCTGTCAGGTAGATGGCCCGGACCTCAGTCTCTTTTGGAAACGGGCGCGATTTTTCCACGATGGGCTGCGGTTCAATGCCCGGAATCAGGATGACGTCGCCCTTTTTGAAACTGGTCTTGCCATTGTTCACTTTGGCGATTGCTTCCACGTACTCAGCCACCGTCATATAAGAAGACTCTGACAAATGGCCGCGTGCTACAAACTGTGCGGTGGTAACGGCCTTGGCCGTCAATGAAATTGTGCCTGCTGGCAGTGGCTGCGGTGCTGCAGCTGGTGCGGCTGGTGCATTTTGCGCTGCGGGCGCCGGCTTGTCAGAGGCAAAAGCCAGGGTCTGCGAGTGCCGCGTGAGCACTGCGACTGCAACAATCAGCCCAAGTACAACCAGGACTGCGGAGGAGATAAAGCGTGACTTCTTCGATAACATTAAGGACTCTTTCCCGGGGTCGTTGCAGGCATCTTAACACGCGTCCCGCTACTCTGATCAACGATGAAAATGGCTGAAGTGCTTGTCCCTTTGTCACGAACTCTGCATCTAAAGTTCTTAAGTGATGGCGAAAGCCTGTTGACACATGAGTAATGACAACTTAATCGCTCGCTTCTCCATCTCACATTGCACCTCCGCAATTTCGAGGACTCCTCAGCGAGAAGAGGCAGGGGAATTATGAGGACTGGCTTTAATACGGCACTTGATCCCACGCGGCGCAGCTCTGACGCGCAGGATTTTGATTCCACATTGCGCCGGAAGATCGTTGGCCAGGATCAGGCCATTGAAAAGGTAGTGGAAATCTACCAGATGTTTCTTGCCGGCTTGAACGCTCCCGGGCGTCCCGTGGGAAACCTTCTTTTTCTCGGGCCCACTGGCTCAGGCAAAACGCGTGTGGTTGAAGCCATGGCAGAAACGCTCTTTGGCGATCCCCGCGCTGTCTTGAAAATTGATTGCGCTGAATTTCAGCATAGCCATGAAATCGCCAAGCTCATCGGCTCGCCTCCGGGCTATCTGGGACATCGCGAGACCCATCCACTCCTCACGCAGGAAGCGCTCAACCAATGGCACTCAGAGAAACTTAAGCTCACGCTTCTGCTTTTTGACGAAATTGAAAAAGCCAGTGACTCACTCTGGCAGCTTCTGCTCGGCATATTGGATAAAGCCACGCTCACGCTCGGCGACAATCGCCGTGTGGATCTTTCCCAGTGCCTGATCGTAATGACCTCAAATCTCGGCGCGCATGAAATGGACGATCTCATGACCGGCGGCCTGGGCTTCGGCAACGTTCGCAAAGTCGGGCAGGTTGATGCCGCACTCGACGACAAAATTACCCGCACAGCCCAGGACGCGGCCCGGCGCAAGTTCTCCCCCGAGTTCATGAACCGCATCGACAAGGTCGTGGTCTTCAAAACCCTGCGGCCTGAACATCTGGAGCAGATTCTGGAAATCGAATTAGGCATGGTGCAGCAGCGCATTCTGCAGGCCACCGGCAACAGCCAGTTCGTCTTCTCCTGCACCCCAGCCGTCAAAGCGTTCCTGTTAGAAGAAGGAACAGATCCCAAGTACGGCGCGCGCCATTTGAAACGCGCCATAGAAAAGAATGTAGTTTTCCCGCTGGCCAATCTGGTGGCAACCAGCCAGATCAAACTGGGCGATTTCATCCGCATTGATCGCAAAGACAACGTACTAACCTTTACCAAGGAAGCTGAAGGCGCTCTGGTGCCAGTGCTGCTGGAAAAATACGGAGAGATAAACTCCGGCTCTCAGTTTGCAGCCAAAGCCGGCCGTGGAGCAGGGAAGTCTCCCCGGGATTTCGGCGCGCCATCACCCTCACCGCTGCTGGATCGCGGGAATGGGAGTAAATAGCTTTTTTCTGTAATCCCGAACCCTGAGCTTGTCGAAGGGAAGGGATCCCTATAGCCGTGATTTCATTTGGGGACAGTAATACAGAATTGCGACGGTCGGTCCATTCGTCGGTCCATTCATTGAATGGTTCCATTAATATTTGGTGATGATAGGGATTTCTGCTGGCGCTTCGGGATTAAAAAACAGCAGCTAAGTACTAGAAGCCATCTCATAAATACCCCGATCCTGGTTTCGACGTTTTCAACGTTCGCCAAATTCGCG
>DASZMF010000621.1:0-2044 GCA_035552035.1 Candidatus Angelobacter sp. | reverse complement strand
ACCAGCATGTCGACTTTAAGAACGATCATTGTTTTCTCACTTAAAAAGTTTTTATGACTGAGATCCTTCCGTTCCGCTCGCTGCACGTCAGGATTTTCCAGGGCTAAAGCCCACAGCTTCAAAATCGCCGAATTTAAATCGTCGAACGCGGCCCTAAAGGGCCGCTCTTCCACCATTATTTAGCTTTCGAGTATTTAGCTTTCGAGCTTTTCTGCGACGCAGATTTTTTTGCAGCAGCTTTGGCCGAAGAGCTTTTGGCTGAGGAATCTTTTACTGTAGAACCCAGCAGCTCCGCTTCGAACTCCGGCAGCATCATGGTCTGGTCGCGCTCCGGGCCGGTGGAGACCATGCCGATTCTGGCCCCGCTCTCGCGCTCCAGGAAGCGCAGATATTCCTGGGCTTTTTTCGGCAGATCGTCAAAAGTCTCAGCGCCTTCCGTCGATTTCTTCCAGCCCGGCATTTTTTCATAAATGCACTCCACCTGGTCGAAGCCGGTGGCCAGCGCGGGAATGGAGTCATACTTCTTGCCATTGATTTTGTAGCCGACGCAAACCGGAACTTCGTCCAGCACGTCGAGCACGTCAAGCTTGGTCACCACCCACCAGTTCACGCCATTGATCATCTGCGCATAACGGAGCAGCGGCAGATCGACCCAGCCACAGCGGCGGGAGCGTCCGGTGACTGCGCCGTATTCATTGCCGCGTGCGCGCAGCAGATCAGCGACTTCCCCCTGCACTTCACTGGGGAATGGGCCGCCGCCAACGCGGGTGCAGTAAGCCTTGGTGATGCCGATGACATTTTGAATCGCGTTCGGCGCAACGCCGGTTCCAGTGGCCGCACCACCAGAAGTACAACTGGATGAAGTCACAAATGGATAAGTGCCGTGGTCGATATCCAGCATGGTGGCCTGCGCGCCTTCAAACATCACAGACTCGCCTTCGGCCAGCGCCTGGTTCAGCAGTATGGCTGTATCGGCCACGAACGGCGCAATCTGCTCGGCGGCTTTGGCGTATTCGTCATACATGCTGTCTGCATCGAGCGGATCAGAGTTGAAGAGCGCGTGCGCGATCATGTTTTTCTCGCGGCAGGCATTTTCAATCGTGGACTTGAGCAGCCTGGAATCAAGCAGGTCAGCAACGCGCAGGCCGCGGCGACCCATCTTGTCTTCATAGGCCGGGCCGATACCACGCGAGGTAGTGCCAATCTTCACGCGTCCGGGGGCATTCTCCGCGCCCATCTCAATCATGCGATGGTAGGGCAGAATCACGTGCGCGCGGTTGGAGACAAAAAGATTGCCATCCACGGCAACGCCGGTGTCGCGCAACATCTTTACTTCTTTGAGGAAGGCGAGCGGATCAAGGACCACGCCGTTGCCAATCACGGAGCGGCAGCCCTGGCGCAGCACGCCGCAGGGCACCAGTTGCAGCACAAACTTTTTGCCCTTGATGATGACGGTATGCCCCGCATTGTGGCCGCCGGCATAGCGCGCCACCACGGAAAAATTATGCGAAAGGACGTCAACGATCTTCCCTTTGCCCTCATCGCCCCACTGGGCGCCGACGATCACAGCTGTCTTGCCGCGCTTCACTCGAATGCACACTCCTCGCCCGTAACAGTTTTTCGCAGACTAAAAATATGATCCTGGGAAATTAGACGGGAAAGTTTCTATTACCTATAGATTTTAACAAAAGTTGAGGGAGTTGCGGGAGAGCTATAACAACAGCAATGTGGAAATGGCGGCAGGAATGGAATCGCGCTGCATCGAGAGTGAAAAAACATAAGGTCCTTCAGGGCTACTCATCCGCTGAAGAAAACACGGATGCGCTTACGCCCTTCAGGATGACGTTTATTTGATGATGCTTGAAGAGGAAACAGACAGAATAGGAAACGGGATCGCATTCAGCTGAAACGCGATCCCGCAAACATTTGTTTATGGTCTGGGCTTTTCAAAATTCAACATCCAATTGGTCCCGAACTGGTCTGTGAACATGGCGAAGCGGAAGGCCCAGGGTGTTTCCTGCGGCGGCTGCGTGGCTTTGCCTTT
>DASZMF010000620.1:0-6107 GCA_035552035.1 Candidatus Angelobacter sp. | reverse complement strand
CTGAAGTACTTTAGTACCCCATCCGCACGGCTGCTGCACGCGTGTTATTAATCCTTGTAAGAAGCTCAATCTTCAAGATGAAGCATCATGTACTGTGCCAGGTATTTCAGAGATGTTAGAAATTAAGAATAACTTAATGCTAAAGCAGTTGACATAGGTCTATCGCGTGGCTACTATCCGCGTAGTTTAATTCCCCCCAAATCTCAATTCATACCTTTTCTCGCTGGACCAGGTCTGCCGAGAGGAGCCACAACCCTTGTACGCAATTGGGTAGTGTGAACTTCCCAATGCTCAAAGAAAACGCATTCATCAAAAGAAAGTCAGGAGCAAGAAAATGTCTTCGCAAACAGCCGAATTAATTCTTTCCGCCATCTCACTTCCCAGGGACCAATACAGACATGCAGGAGCACCAACAGAGTGGTGGTGGCATGTTGGCACCTTGAAAGCCGCAAACGGACGCACTTTTGGTTTTGAAATCAATGCAACCGGCGAGCTGTCGTTTGGGTTTACCCAGATTGAAATTACTGATGTGGCGAACCAGGTGAATTATCAGCAGGTAACCCCTATTGTGCCGTTACCTTCGAATTGGGCGGAAGACGATCCTTCAAAGCCGTGGCGCGTCAACCTGGGACCTTTAGGCGGCCCTGGCGGAAACGTTTCCATGAGCGCGATTGGTGGTAATCCTCTCGATATGAAAGTTGAGGCGGAGTTTGTTGACACTGCCAGTTCCAAGCATTGCAAGCTGGCTCTCGGGCTTTTCCAGGAAGGAGCACCATTGCTGGTTTGGGGCACGGGCCATGAAGAGGTTGATCCGAAAGGCAAGACGCCAATCACGCAGAACAACTATTACTATTCCTTGACGCACCTTAGGGCTTCAGGGGTTCTGCAAATCGGTGCGGAGAAGTTTGAAGTCAAAGGGCTTACCTGGATAGACCATGAATATGGCGCGTTCCCCAAGGACAGCCCTGGCAAGCCAGTTGTATGGACTCTGCAGGACATGCAGCTGTCGAACGGAGTGCATCTCTCGAACTTTACCGAATTCGGCATCGCTCCCAAAGCAGGCATACCGATGAAGTCCCATGCTACCGTTCTACGCAATGGCAAGAGCACATTTGTGAAGAGTGTCACCACTCCGCTTGCGCCAACGTTTACCAGCGCCAAAGGGGTCGTCTACTATCTGAAATACAATGTGGAAATCAACGATCCATTGCTGCAGGCAACATTCACCGTTACCAGTCTTTTTCCCAATCAGGTATTCAGGTCTCCCGGAAACGAGCAGGACGTCTATGAGGGCGTTGCCAAATGCGAAGGCACATTCGGTGACATCAAAGAGCCCGTGACCGGCACGGCGTGGATTGAGCAAAATCTCAAATAGCGTCTATCCGTTCGGCCACCTTCCAGGCGCAGGATTTGTTGCGTCTGGAAGGTGGGACGAGTGCAACGAAATGTGAAAAACCGCACACGGTCCTGATCGCCTTAGATCCCTGCCGCTGATAAGCCAAAGATTTTTTCCCAAACTTGGTTTTGATAGAATCTCTAACGGGATGTCAGATAATCGCAAAATTCGCGTGCTTGTCGCCAAGCCTGGTCTGGATGGTCACGACCGTGGCGCGAAGGTAATTGCCCGCGCCCTGCGTGATGCCGGCATGGAAGTGATCTATACCGGACTGCGTCAAACTCCAGAGATGATTGTGAGCTCGGCCTTGCAGGAAGATGTAGATGTGATTGGTCTCTCCATTCTCTCTGGCGCGCATAATGCCATTGTCCCGCGCGTCTCTGATCTTCTCCGGCAAAACAAAATGGAAGATGTTCTTTTCCTGATAGGTGGAATTATTCCAGAGCAGGATTTTGAGTTCATGAAAAAGTCAGGCGTCCACGCCATTTTTAATCCCGGTACTCCCATGGATAGCATCGCCGATTTCATCCGCAAGAATGTGAAACCGCGCGGCTTGATCACTGCGTAACACCTTGCTCTTCTCACTCTTCGTCAATTCAGTTCGGTATTCTATTTTTCAGCAAATAGTTCGCTGAAAGCCGCGTATTTACCGTCTACAATCGGCAAATTTCTGTTCCCAAAATGGGACTTATTTAAAGAGCTAACCAGTCTTGTTTCTCTCAGTCTAAGCACTCCATTGAGAGGTAGACTATGAGAAAACTGATTCTTCTCGGACTTGCTTTGCCACTGTGTTTTGGGTTTGCGCAGGCGGGACAGCACAGCAGCTCACATAGTTTAACCATCACCACAAATGATGAGTCAGCCAGCGATGACTGCACTGAACATTTGCGCGTGAGTGACAATAATGGCCGCTCCAATGTGCGCGACGAAGAGATAAAAACCATCTCCAACCAGCCACTGACCATTACCGCAGAGCAGAACGGCGGAATTCAGGTAACCAGCTGGGACAAGCCTGAAGTCAGCCTCAAGTTGTGCAAACAGGTCTCTGCCGGCGACGAGGCTGCAGGCCGCAAATTGCTGGAGCAGACACGGCTGGAGATCAATGGATCGCAAATCACCGTACAGACGCCGGAAGGCAATCATCTCTCGGTTGCTACAGTCCTGCTGGTGAAAGCGCCCAAGGACGCGAACCTGAAATTGAACGTACAAAACGGTGGCATTTCGCTGACTGGATTTACCGGTACGGCTGAAGCCCACGCGGAGAATGGCGGCATTTCATTTCGGCGGAGCAATGGCAAATTGACCGCGGAAGCTGAAAACGGCGGCATCTCAATTAAGGATTGCGGCGGAGAGGTAAGCGCGAAGGTGGAAAATGGCGGACTCTCCATTGCCTTGCCCGAGCGTTGGGAAGGCAAAGGCCTTGAGGCCCACGCTGTTAACGGTGGGCTGCTGTTATCCATGCCCAAAAGCTTTAATGGCGGACTGGAAGTGATGACTTCAGAGTACATCCCAATCATTTGTAAAGACGATCTATGCAACGCGGGTGAGCATACCTCTGAAGACGGGCACAAGCTGTTTCGCATGGGCGGGGCCAATCCCCAGGTCAGGGCCAGCACTGAAAATGGCGGAGTGGTCATTGAAGAGCGCAGTCGCTCACGCGGAGAAATGTAAGAATCTCAAAATGGTAAAGATCGCCCAGGATCGCCAGGATCAGTGCCATTTAAAAAAAGCCGTGAGAGTATGCGGAAAATACGGGCCCCCCCTGATCAGCAATCAGGGTGCTCGCGTTCTTTCGAGCGCTTTCGCGGCTTTTTATTCTTCGGTTTTTCCCGTCCAGCCCATATACTTGAAGTTACCACCATGACCACGCTGGACCAGATACTTGCTGCCACGCGCGACCGCGTAGCCCGTTCAAAAGAACGCGCGCAAATGCGGTTGCTGGAGAAAGCGGCAGCAGCGCATACGCCGCGGGGATTCCGCAAGCGGCTTGCGGCCATGTCGCAGCTTGGGCCGGCAGTGATCGGCGAACTGAAAAAAGCCTCGCCCTCCAAGGGCACCATCCGTGGGACTTTCCCGGTGGGAGTTCTGGCCAACCAGTTGGCTCGCGGCGGGGCATCGGCTTTGTCTGTGTTGACCGATGAAGAATTCTTTCAAGGGTCCCTGGCCAATTTGCTGGAAGCCTCCGCCGCCACTGATCTGCCTTGCCTGCGCAAAGATTTCATCATTGATGAGTTCCAGATTACTGAAGCCCGCGCCAACCACGCTGACGCTATCTTGCTGATCATGGCAGCGCTGGACGATGCGACCTTCCGCCGTTTACTGGATTATGCCCGTGCCCTGGACCTGGACGCTCTGTGTGAAGTTCACGATGAAGAAGAGTTGCGCCGCGCGCTGGAAGGCGGAGCGGACATCATCGGCGTGAACAGCCGCAATTTAAAAACATTTCAGGTCAGCATGGATACGGTGCTGGATCTGGCCAGCAGCATTCCGAATCACGTGCTGCGCGTGGCGGAGAGCGGCATTGCCAGCGGAGCGGAAATCCGGGAGTTGCATTCTGCAGGCTATCAGGCATTCCTGATTGGTGAGGCGCTCATGCGGGCGGAAGATCCCGGCCAGAAATTGCAGCAGCTCTTGCAGGAAGCAGGATGGTATTCACCGTCTACTTCGGCTTCACCTCATTGGCGTGGCACAGTCCAGTAAGAAGCCAAAAACAATTTTCCCAAGAAAACTGAGTATGCATACCTGGATTAAAATCTGCGGGACCACATGCCTTGAAGATGCGCTCCAATCAGTGGAAGCCGGCGCTGACGCATTGGGTTTTATCTTTGCACCCAGCAAGCGCCGTGTGACTCCCGATCAGGCTCTGCAGATCATCAGTGGATTGCCGCCTGAGGTGGAGAAAATTGGCGTCTTCATGAACAGCCCAGCTGCTGAGGTTGCTAGTATTGCCGGCAAGGCAGGGCTAACGGGAATTCAGATGCATGGCGACGAATCTTCGGCTGAGGTTTACACCTGCTTAGCGAAAGAGCAACGTGATTCGCTGCGAAAAATTAAAACAATTCTGGTGAAGGATGGATTTGAGAACGGGTTTGATTCTTCTACCTCGCTTGGCGTGGACGCATGGCTCTTTGATTCCGGCGCAGGCAGCGGCAAAACGTTTGATTGGCAGGCCGCGCGGACACAGTTAGGCAACCGGCAAGGGCAGTTCATCCTGGCCGGCGGATTGACTCCGGAAAATGTAGGCGAGGCGATACCTATCTTCAAGCCCTGGGGCGTGGACGTTGTAAGTGGAGTGGAGAGCGCGCCCGGGAAAAAAGATCCGGAAAAATTAAAAGCATTTGTTGCAGCAGTGCGGAGGGCGGAACAGCAATGAGAAGCAGCGCATTGAAAAAAGACGCATTGAAAGAAAACGCATTGAGAGAAAAGAAGACTGTTGCCGGACGGTTCGGCTCTTACGGTGGACGGTACGTCCCGGAAACCCTGATGGCGGCGCTGGAAGAGCTGGAGCAAGAGTATGAAAAGGCCCGCAAAGACAAAAAGTTTCGCGCGGAATTTGAACGGCTCCTGAAAGAATATGCGGGCCGTCCAACAGCCTTGTTTCATGCTGCCCGCCTCACCAAACAACTGGGCGGAGCAAAGATTTATCTCAAGCGTGAAGACCTGCTGCACACCGGTGCGCACAAAATCAATAACTGCATTGGCCAGGCGCTGCTCGCCATCCGTATGGGCAAGAAGCGCATCATCGCCGAGACTGGCGCAGGACAGCACGGCGTGGCCACGGCCACAGTCTGCGCGCTCTTCGGCCTGCAATGCGTGGTTTACATGGGAACGGAAGATATGCGCCGCCAGGAGCTGAATGTCTTCCGCATGCGCCTGCTCGGAGCGGAAGTGCGCGGCGTGGAGTCTGGCTCGCGTACCTTGAAAGACGCCATCAATGAAGCGATGCGCGACTGGGTCACGAATGTCCGCGATACGCATTATCTGTTAGGTAGCGTGCTGGGCGCGCACCCGTATCCCACGATGGTGCGCGATTTTCATTCAGTCATTGGCCGCGAAGCCCGCGCACAGATCCTGAAAGCCGAAGGCAAACTGCCGGCAGCGATCATCGCCTGCGTGGGCGGCGGATCAAACGCGATTGGCATCTTCCACGAATTCCTGAAAGACAAAAAAGTAAAGCTGATTGGCGTAGAAGCGGGCGGCCGCGGCACGGGGCTGGGCGACCATGCGGCGCGTTTTCAAGGTGGATTGCCGGGTGTGCTGCAGGGAACCTACTCTTACGTCTTGCAGGATGCGAATGGCCAGATTGCGCTCACGCATTCCATTTCCGCGGGACTCGACTATCCTTCCATCGGACCGGAGCATGCCGCACTGGCAGACAGCAAGCGTGCGGAATATGTTTCAGCCTCGGACGAAGAGACGCTTGCAGCCTGTACGCGGCTGGCGCGGACAGAAGGAATTATCCCAGCGCTGGAGTCTTCTCATGCGGTGGCAGAGTGCATTAAGCGTGCACCGAAGATGAAGAAGTCGGAAATTCTGATCGTGAATATTTCCGGACGCGGCGACAAGGACATTGGGATTTTGCGCGAGAACTTGAAGATCGGGTAAGAGATCGGGAAATCGGGAAATCGGGACATCGGGTCATCTAAAACAAGCTTACTGGTGGGAACATGAGCTTAGATCAGCATCAGGAATTGCGCAGCAGGACCAAGAG
>DASZMF010000619.1:0-2313 GCA_035552035.1 Candidatus Angelobacter sp. | reverse complement strand
TCCTTTTCTTTGAGTTCCTTGCGTTCTTTGCGGTTCAATCGCCTCTTCCCCTCTTTATTTTCGGTTTTGAAAAACCGGGGTGAATTTTTGGAAAAGTCTCAAACTTTATTTTCATTCCACGGGCTGTGTGCACGGCGGATTTCTGTATGGGAGTAAAGTATTGAATGAGAGGGCGGTAAAGGAAACTGCTGGACATTGCTGGGCTGGGCTGGGAGTTTTTGGCGATGACGCAATTTCGCCCACCCTCTCTGCTGGAACAAGAAATCCTCGACCATCTTGATCTCAAACTGCTGGAATCGGATGAGGATCGAGCCCGCTTCGAGAAGATGATGGTTTCCCATCACTATTTAAAGAGCGATCGGCTGGTGGGGGAACAGCTGCGCTACGTGGCGCAGGTCCACGGGCAATGGGTTGCGTTGTTGAGTTGGAGCGCCGCCGCTTATCACCTCAAGCACCGGGAAGCATGGGTCGGGTGGAACGAGGCGCAACGAAGGCGGCGGCTGGCCCTGGTGGCAAATAACGCGCGCTTTCTTATTTTGCCCGGGGTGGATTGTCCGAATCTGGCCAGTCGTGCTTTGGCCTTGAATGCCGCCCGCTTGAGCGCGGACTGGGAAAGCGCTTACGGGCATCGGATTCTGGCGGTGGAAAGCTTTGTCGACAGCCAGTTGTTTCGCGGCACTTGCTATAAAGCTCAGGGCTGGAGTTTGCTGGGAGAGACGGATGGATTTGGGCGTGTGTCGCAGGATTTCTACACCGAGCATGAGCGGCCCAAGCAATTGTGGATGCGCGAACTGGAAGCGGGCGCGAGAGAGAAGCTGCGCGCCGTATCACTGGAGCCATCCTTGCGCTCGGTGGAGGAGAAAGTGGTTCCTCTGCCAGAGGCCACAGCCAGCGAAATTCGAGGATTGGTGGAAATCTGCCGGCAGGTTCCCGACTGGCGCAAACGCAAGGGCCTGGACTATCCACTGGCGGGGCTTCTGGCTTTTGATCGCGCTGGCCGCCCTCTGCGGGGTGGTGCGCGGCCAGCGCGACTTGGCGGCCTTTGCCCAAAGCCTGAGCCAGGCGAAATTGCGCTCGCTGCTGTGCCGCAAAGGCCGCGACGGACGCTATCAATATCCCAAGGAGACTACTTTTCAGCGGGTGCTGGCGAGCGTGGAGCCGGAATTTATCGAGCGGGCCCTCGCGCAGTGGCTTGAGGAATGCCTTGGGCTCGCAAAAGAGTCGCAGGATTGGCTCGTGGCCATTGACGGCAAAGCCCAGCGCGGCAGCACGCCGCATTGTCCCGATGAGAAAAAGGCCCAACTCGTCAGCGCCGTGAGCCTGCCCAGCGGACGAGTGCTGGGCACGGTGCTGGTGGAGCAAAAGAGCAATGAAATCCCGGCGGCCCGCGCCTTGATTTCAAAGCTCGGATCGCAAGCAGGAAAGCTGGTCATGCTCGACGCTCTGCACACCAATCAGCAAACCCTGCGCGAAATCGTGCAGGGCACTGGCGCCGATTATCTCCTGCCAGTCAAAGACAATCACGAAGGACTCAAAAACCGCGTTGAAGAAGCCTTCTCGAATCCCTCGCCTCCACCATCCGGGCAGGAGACTCAAGCCCCGCAGAACCCTCCGCGTCCGGCCATGCCGGGCGCCTTTCCCCCCTGGGCCCATCTGCCTGCCGCCGCCCCCGTGCGTTACCGCCGTGAGCGAAGAAAAAAATCGCGGACGCTACGAAAAGCGAAGTGTGCGCTGCGTCTCAATCACGCCTGAATCGCTTTGCTGCGTGGGCGCGCAATCGGCCGTGGAAATCACTCGTGAAGTCCATTTCCTGACAGGCAAGCTTCGTGGCACACACACCATAGACAAATTCTACTATGTGAGTAGCCGCGGCGCCCACCAGGCCCAGGAGCTTCTCGCGGGAATCCGGCTTTACTGGTCCATCGAGAGCGGACTGCATCAGCGCCTGGACGTGAGCGCAAAAGAAGATTCCAGCCGCGTCCGCAACCGCAACAGCTTATTGGTCTTGGGCATCATCCGCCGATCCGCGATCAGTATTTATCACTCCTGGCGCAAGAAACGAAAAAACAAACGCCAATCAACGCTCATTGATTTCCACAATGCCATGACTCTCCGCCAGCACCGCGCTGCCGCCAAAATCCTCAAAGGCGCTCGCCCTTGACTGCCTCCGTGCTTAAATCCGCCGTGGGAGCTTCGTCACGAGGACCGAAAAAACCTTATTGAGACCGGAAAGCGGAAACCGGAGAGCGGAAAGGCAGATCTGATAGCGGAAAGTCGGTTCGGGACGGCGATATCGGCTGCGGAAGAAATAAA
>DASZMF010000618.1:0-1722 GCA_035552035.1 Candidatus Angelobacter sp. | reverse complement strand
CCGTCTTGTCAAAAGTGACGGAAGCGATCATATCTCCGCCGCCCTGCCATGGCGGCATGGCTTCCAGCAATTTGGTCTTGCCGTAAAGAATGCCAACTCCTGTAGGACCATATAACTTATGGCTGGAGAGCGCATAGAAATCGCAATCCAGCGTTTGCACGTCAACTTTCATCCGGGCAACAGCTTGCGCTCCATCAACAAGAACAGGGATATTGCGCGCATGCGCCATGCGGATCATCTCGCGCACAGGATTGATCGTTCCCAGCGCGTTTGAGAGGTGGGCGATGGCGACAATTTTGGTTTTCGGGTTGAGCAGCTTTTCAAAATCTTCCAGCAGCAGCTCGCCCTGGTCATTGATCGGCGCAACGCGGAGCCTCGCGCCCTTCTCATCACACAACATCTGCCAGGGGACAATGTTCGAATGGTGCTCTAAGGCCGTGATGATCACTTCATCGCCCCTGCCAACGTTCTTGCGGCCGTAAGTCTGGGCAACAAGATTAATAGCCTCAGTGGTGCCGCGAACAAAGATGATCTCTTTCGTGCTGGCGGCATTCAGGAATTTTCGCGCCTGCTCGCGGACGTTTTCATAATGCTCCGTCGCGCGCTCTGAAAGCGTATGCACGCCACGATGAATATTGGAGTTGTCGTGTAGATAGTAGTGCTGGATCGCCTCAATCACCGCCAACGGCTTCTGCGTGGTGGCAGCGTTGTCCAGATAAACCAGCGGCTTGCCGTGCACCTTTTGATGCAGAACCGGAAAATCTCTGCGCACCTTCTGCACGTCAAACGCGCGCGCAGGGTGAATCTCATGAGGTGTCTTGGCAGCTGTACTCATCCCACTTCCTCCACATTCCGTTCCGTTTCTTCCCCCGCAGGCTCGCCAGAGAACGCGGCCGCTCCTGGCAAAGCCGCAACCACAATTTTTTCCAGATGGTCGCGCATCGGCTGCGAGCTCATGCGGTCAAGGCATTCATTGGCAAAGGCCAGCAACAGCAAATGCCGCGCAGAAGCCTCGGGCAATCCGCGTGAGCGCAGGTAGAACAACGCATTGTCATCAAACTGGCCGATGGTAGCGCCATGCGTACACTTCACATCGTCTGCGTAGATCTCAAGCTGCGGTTTGGTGTCGATCTGCGCGTCGTCAGAAAGCAGCAGGTTGCGATTGGTCTGTTTGGCGTCAGTTTTCTGCGCGTCTTTATGAACGATGATGCGCCCATGAAATACGCCGTGCGACTGGCCATTCAGAATTCCGTTGTAAAACTGGCGGCTATTGCAGTGCGGACTGGCATGCTCCACGAGCATGTAGTTGTCCATGTGCTGCCGGCCGTTGGCCATGAACAGGCCGTTGATCAGGCATTCGCTTCCCTCGCCTGCCAGGACCGGGTGCACATTGTTCCGAATCAGCGCTCCACTCAAAAGCAGGGAATGCGTAGAGACATTGGCGCTGCGGCCCTGCTGAATGCGGAGCGTGGAAAAGTTGTTGGCTCCCGCACCTTCACGCACAATCATGTAATGCGATACGTTTGCGTTGTCAGCGGCTACCAGTTCCGTTGCGGCGTTGGAAAATGATGCGCCTTCACCCAGCGAAACGTAATCTTCCACCACGGTGACCTGGCTGTTCTGTTCCGCCACAATTAAATTGCGCGGATGGTTCATTTGTGGCCCAGCGCCCGGAGCCGTAACGTAAAGCACGTAAATCGGATCTTCCACAACTACGCCTTG
>DASZMF010000617.1:0-3197 GCA_035552035.1 Candidatus Angelobacter sp. | reverse complement strand
GTAACGCAATTTCAATTAGAACGAGGGAGTAACAAAAATGAAGAAAGTATCAATCGTAACAATCTTTGCGGCGCTGATGATGATTTCATCTGCGGCCGTTGCACAAACAACAGCTAGCGGTACGCTCACGGTTTCAGCCACGGTGAATGGATCGATCCAACTGGTATTCAACTCAGACGCAGCGGGCGTCGCGCTTTCCAGCGGTGCAGGCACCAACGCTGCAACCCTGGCGTTCGGCAATGTGTCGGCATTCGGTACGGTAGCGGCCGGCGTTACGCGTACAACAGCAGCCAACAATTTCACCGTAAGCTCGGCGGTTGACGTGCAGGTTTCCAAGACCAACTCTGCCAGCGCCAATTACACGCTGAAAGCACAGCTCGGCACTGCTGACGCCACGAACACATGGAGCGTCGGTGGCGTTGCCGTAACCAGCGCGGCACAGTCCACGCTGACCGCGACCGGTACTTATGCCTCAAACAGCAACTTCCCGGTGGCCATCACAGTTCCTTTTACTTCGGCCAGCGGTACCAGCATCAGCAACACCATTAACTACGTCGCAACTGCGAACTAGGTTTCGTATTGGCGGCTGCTGAGATAAATTGATGAAAGAGATATGCTGCGAGGTGTTGCTATCGGCCTGCGTTATGTCCTGCCGTTCATGCTGTTTGGTTCCTCCCTCATAACCAGCGGGATGGCACAGCGCAAAGGCACGAACAACCGCACTTCGAGCACCGCTCTTTCCATGAAGTCGCAAAGTGAAGGGACAATCTCAGTGGATTTCATCAGCGCGCCGGATGGCACTGCCCTAACAGGCGGCGCCTCCGGCCAGCGCAGTTTAAACCTTGGCACGGTCTCGCACGCAGCGGGCACCCAAACTCCAAACGTCCACGTACAAAATCTGCCGGGACGCTTCGTCGTCTCCACCAGATTTGGCCTGAGCCTGCAGAACGGATCGCAGCATGCGAGCAGCGCCACTATCATGGCGGCCCTCGCCGTACCTGACCCTGCATACATTTTTCGGCTCGACGGCATCACCCTTGAAACTGTTCCGCAACTTGTCCAGGGACAGGCGCGGATCGGCACAACACTCATGCACCGTCTGGAAATTGAAGTACCCACATCTCTGACGGAGAAGAACTCTCAACTGCACAATGCAATTATTTTTCAAATCATCCCGAACTAAGCTCGTAGTAGCGCTGTGGCCCGCGCGTCTGTGCGCAATTATTCTGCTCTGTTTTTCTGTTTCTGCGCATGCGCAACTTGCTCCTGCTGCTTCGCCGCAAACACCAACCGCGCCTGCCGCAGAGAAGCCCTCAATTTCTTTGAGCCCCGCCGTTGTTATGGCCAAAGGCGGTTTCGGCCAGGGACTCACGCAGACGCTCACGCTCACCAACCAGACCGCGCGTGACTTCGCCTTTGACATGGTGGCTGAAGACGTAGTCATTAAGGACGGCAAACGTATCTTCGTCGCTGCCGGTGAAACGCCCAATAGCATTGCCGCGACTGCGGTCTTCACGCAGAAGACTGTGCTGGTCAAACCATTTTCTTCTCTCTCGGTCGATGTCCGCCTCACGCTGCCTGCGCAGACAAATCTTCGCGGCGTCGTAGCCATGTTTCGCGGCACTGACAAATTGCCTTCATCCACCAGCGCCGTTGGTATGACGGCGTCACTCGGCGCGCTCATTACTTTCAATGTCACAGACAATGTAAAGCTGCAGCCGGAAGCGGTTCGCATAACGCCAGCCAGTGAATCCGCCAACATGAAAATTGCGCAATGGATCTCCAACTCCGGCGCCGAGCCCGTGTTGCCGGAAGGCGCAGCGGCTGTGTTGAACTCGGCGGGTGCGCTCGTCGGCAAAGCGACATTTGATCCGCAGCGGCTGCTGCCCGGTGAGCGATTGGAATTTTCCGCTGAATATCCTGGCGACCTGCCTCCCGGAAACTACCGCGCACTCTGCTCTTTCCAGTTTGAAGGCAAGACGATCACCAGTGAAGCGGCTTTTGAAGTACAGAAAAATGAAGTGCCGAAAAAATGAAACGCTGCTGGAGCGCTGCCCTATTGTGGACCGCGTGCGCTATCGCGGCCCATGGGCAATCTCCGCTCACCGTTGGATACCAGAAAACTTTGCAGCTTCCCATCGCCGGCGCAACCGCGGCGTACTCGCTTGATTCCAACATTGCAGACGCCACCGCTACCAACGGCCTAGTGGACGTGGTTGGCAAAGCGCCCGGCACAACCAATATTGTTGTCGTAACTCCCGCCGGCGCGCAGACCATTGCTGTATTTATTCCCACCCCGCCACCGGTGCTGCCACCCGGCTTTGAGCCGCCAGAGCGTCTCGGCTCCGGTGAAACCGGAACCTATGAGTTCCGTTACAACTCTGATCCCAGCCAGGTCACCAACTCCATTGAGCTCAAGCGGCAAGAAGGCCAGTCATTCACGCATATGCAGGTGGTCAACGCCAATCTGTTCTCCGCCAATGATTCAACTTCTCCGGTAGCCTTTCCGTTTCTTGCCTATGAGATCGGCCACCCGAATCTCGACATGACATTCATTGACAAGAATGTTCTCAACACGCCGCTCACGCTTGACGGGTTTCTGGTACGTGGCTTTCATCTACGTGACGGCCCATGGGAGTTTCACGGAGGCTTTACCTCTATCGCCACATTTCAAGGCCTGTTTCTCTCCACTGACCGTGAATACACCGCCGGCGTCTCGCGCTTTTTCCAAATCAACAAGGCCAACTCTCTTGAGGCCAACGCATATTATTTCCAAAACCCTGACAGTCAGCGGACGTTCGCCAGCAACGGCGCAGTCGGCTCGCTGGCTTATCGTCTCAAGCTCACTGACAAAGGCAGCTTTCTCGCCGAACTGGGTGTGAGCCACGGCGTGGGCTTTGCCATGCGCGGCGCTTACGATGACCAGCGCGACCACATTACCGGAGACTTCCGCACGCAGTCGCGTGATTTCGCTTCGCTCGCTGTTAACAACCAGCACGGAACATTTGCTGATCTCAACGCCAGCCGTAAGCTTAGTGAGCGTCTGTATGCCAGCCTGGATCTCAATCAGTCAGACTACAACCTGGCCACGCTGAGCCAGAGCACCTTCACCACCAGCGGCCTGCTCAACTTCAAGATCAACCGTAATTTTTCTGTGAACAGCGGCGGCTCGTATGCCACGTTTCAATCCACGGTTC
>DASZMF010000616.1:0-2949 GCA_035552035.1 Candidatus Angelobacter sp. | reverse complement strand
TTCAGGATTGGCGCATCTTTGGAGGAGAATCTGTGAAGGACCAGCTCGAAGCACTCGTAGCACAGATGTACAGCAGCGGCATACTTTATTCTGAGGCCGTGCGTGAATTCAAGAAGCGCTTCATCGTGAATGTCCTGCAGCAAAACCGCGGCAACCAGTGCAAAGCCGCCCGCGAACTGGGCATGCACCGCAACACACTGAGCCGCACAATTGCTGAGTTGGACCTTGACGTACGCCAGCTGCGCGATGGCGGCCGCCGCCCGGTACGCAGTGAGAAGCCGGCCGTGCTCGACAACAAAAAAATGGTTCGTTAAACACATTCTGCGGCCACACCCCTATGGCCGCATTTGAATCCAACTCTTTTTGCATTCGGCTTCTTGATCAGCTTTTAAATCGATCCGTTTCAAATCCAATTTCTTAAGATCAAAGTTTTTAAAATCAGATCCAAAGTTTTTAAAATCAAAATTTCTAAACCCAAGGTGTAAATTCTGTTGCCAGATTCCGCCAGCGGAAAAGTATTCGTGCGCCCCGGCTTCCGCTGGGACACAGCCGACGCCTATCTCTTCGACATTGATGGCACTCTGCTCAACAGCCGTGACGCGGTTCATTACTTTGCCTTCCACAATGCCGCAAAAGAAGTTCTGGGCATTGAAGCCAACATTGAGGGCGTTCCCGTCCATGGAAATACTGACGTGGGAATTTTGCGCGCGGTGTTGCAACGCGCGGGCCTAGAGAACTCAGCCATTGATGCCAGCATGCCCGCGATTGTCGCCGCCATGTGCGCTGAGGTAGAGCGCAACCGCGAGCAACTGCGTCCTGAGCTTTGCCCTTCCATTCTGGAGTTGCTATCCCGTCTGAAAGCGCAGGGCAAGCTGCTGGGGGCTGCCTCTGGAAATCTTGAGACCATTGGCTGGCTCAAGCTGGAGAAAGCTGGGATACGGCCAATGTTCTCATTCGGCTCTTTCTCTTTCCCCCAGGAATCTCGCACAGACATTTTTCAGCACGGCGTGGATATTGCCCGCCAGCAATTAGGCGCACATGCCTCTGTTACTGCCGTTGGCGATACGCCTGCTGACGTTCAGGCAGCACGGGCTATCGGCATTCCGGTCATTACTCTGGCCACCGGCATTTTCAGTTTTGCCGACCTTATGGCCCACAGTCCCGACGCTTGCCTGGGCTGGGCAACTGATCTCTTAGCGCTGCCTTCTTAGGCATTCCTTTCAAAAATGCGCTGACCAGGACTGATTTATCTCCAAACTTAAGTAATTAGGTGCAATATTCCCGCAGAGATTCGTTCCTAATAACGGTACAATCAGTATTCCGGAATGAAGATCTGCTTCGCCATCTTATCGCTCTTTCTCTGCATGGCCTGCGCGGCCGCGGATGGGCCGAAGTCCGCTGGGCTAACGTCTGCTGCGCCGAAGACTGTCATCTCCACGAAAGATAAAAAAGCCGCAGCCAAAGAACTGAAAATTGCTCTAGACCTCCAGCGTGCCGGCAAGCCCGAAGAAGCGCTGCTGGCTGTGAATCGCGCTGGAGAGCTGGTTCCGGGAGACATTGAAGTCGCTAGCCTGGGCGAGATACTGCGCCAGGAAATTGTGGGCAAGCAGACGGAGCAAGGCAATCGGCTTGCTTCGGTGGGCGACTCCAAGGGCGCCATCCAGAAATTCCAGTCGGCGCTGGCCATGGATCCGCAAAACGCGAACGTGGCGCAACGGCTGCATGACGTGACTCCGCCAGACGAAGATCCTGACCACAAACATGTGCTGGAATTGCTGGCCTCAGTGGACCAGATCAACTTGCAACCGCAGCCTGGCAAAAAAAGCTTTCACGTACAAGGCGACACCAAGGCACTCTATAACCAGATTGGCACGGCCTTTGGCATCTTCATGCAGTTTGACCAGAACCTGAATGGCCGTCCGGTGCGTCTTGATCTGGAGAACGTTGATTTTTACACCGTCATGGAAATTGCCGGCAAGATGACGAAAACTTTCTGGGCTCCCATTGCCAGCCGTGAAGCCATGATCGCCACCGATTCGCTGGACAACAGAAAACAATATGAGCGGCTGGCGCTGCGGACTTTTTATGTTGGCAATCTGGGATCGCAGACCGACCTGAACGACCTGGTCAACGTGATGCGCAATATTTTTGATATGAAGCTGGTGAGTATTCAGCCGGCAAAAAATACCATTACCGTGCGCGCGCCAAGGGAGCAGGTGGAAGCCGTGGCCAGCCTGCTGGACAATCTGATGGACGCCAAGCCTGAAATCCTGCTTGATGTAAAAGAATTTGAAATTGATACAGATAATCTGCGCAATATCGGTGCAAACCTGCCTACCAGCTTCAATATTTTCAGCGTTTTTGCAGAGATCAGAAAAGCCCTGGGGCCGGACGCGCAGACAGTAATCAATCAACTAAGTCAAACCGGGACCATTGATCCCAGCAGTATTTCAGCCTCTGATCTTGCCGGCCTGGCGGGATCGCCGCTGCTTGCGCCGTTCGTCTTTTTTGGCAAAGGCCAGGGGCTAACCGGCATTTCAACCCCTTCCATCAGTGGAACGCTGGCCATGAATTCTTCGGTCGCCACTACTCTGGAACACATGACGCTCAGAGCCACCGATGGCGAAGCCGCCAGCTTTATTGTGGGAGAACGCTTCCCGGTGGTGAACAGCACGTTTACCAACGTGGCCTTCAGTTCCACGGGGCAGACGCAGATTGGCAACACGCCGCAGTTCACTTATGAAGATCTGGGAATCACGCTGAAGACTACGCCGCACTACCACAGCAATGGCGACGTCACCTTGCTAGTGGACCTGAAAATTCAGGGTCTGGGAACGCTACAGATCAATAGTATTCCAGACATCACGACGCGCTCTTACGTTGGCACTATCACCGTACAGGATGGGGAGCCTTCCATGATTATGGGAATGGTCACGGAGCAGGAAACAA
>DASZMF010000615.1:0-6983 GCA_035552035.1 Candidatus Angelobacter sp. | reverse complement strand
CTTTTAGCGCCGCTTCCATGGGCTTCTCGCCCTCTTCAATGTAGCGCGAGATATTCTCGATCATAACGATGGCATCATCCACAACAAAGCCTGTGGAGATGGTGAGCGCCATGAGGGATAAGTTGTCCAGGCTGTAGCCAAGCGCATACATCGCGGCAAAAGTTCCAATCAAAGATAACGGTACAGCGACGCTGGGAATGATAGTGGCGTAAAAATTACGGAGGAACAGAAAAATGACTAGAATGACCAGCCCAATCGTGAGTATTAATTCGAACTTAACATCAGAGACTGAGGATTGAATGGACGTTGTCAGGTCGGTGAGGGTAGTTACTTGAATTCCGGTAGGAAGATTTGTTTCCAGCTGCGGCAAAAGTTTTTTGATATTTTTGACAACGCTGATTGTGTTGGCCCCGGGCTGGCGCTGCACATTCAAGATGACCGCCGGCGTCTGGTTCATCCACGCTGCTTGATTATTATTTTCTACTCCGTTCACGATGTTGGCCACGTCAGTCAGCATGATCGGCGCGCCATTGCGATATGCAACCACTACCTTTTTGTAATCGTCAGTTGTAACCAGTTGGTCGTTGGCGTCAATCTGGTAGTCCTGGCGCGGACCGTCAAAGTTCCCTTTAGCCGCATTCACGCTGGCCTGCGTCAGAGCAGTGCGCAGATCTTCCATATTGATGCCGTAGGACGACAACGCTCTGGGATTGGCTTGGATGCGGACTGCCGGCTTCTGTCCACCGCTGATGGTTACAAGGCCGACTCCGCTCAGCTGCGAAATCTTCGGGGCTAGACGTGTGTCCACCAGATCTTCCACCTGAGAAAGCGGCATAGCGCTTGAGGTGATGGCGAGTGTGAGCACAGGAGCGTCAGCGGGATTTGTCTTACTGTAAGTTGGTGGTGAAGGCAAAATCGATGGCAGCAAGCTTTGTGACGCGTTGATGGCCGACTGCACTTCTTCTTCGGCTACATCAATATTCACGTTCAGACTGAATTGCAGAACAATCACTGAAGTTCCGCCAGAACTGGTGGAAGTCATCTGACTCAAGCCCTGCAACTCGCCAAACTGGCGCTCCAGCGGCGCGGTTACCGTGGTGGCCATCACGGTTGGGCTGGCGCCGGGATAAAACGTGAGCACCTGAATAGTTGGGTAGTCCACTTCTGGCAAGGCGGAAACAGGTAGCTGCGTATAACCCACAAAGCCGACCAGAAGAATTGCAGCCATGATCAACGAAGTAGCGACAGGCCGCAAAATAAACTGACGCGATGGATTCACTGGGGCTTGCTCCCCTTCGGGTTGGCATTTGTCTTGGCAGGCTTGGCGTCGGCAGCATCTGTGACCGGAGTGTTGTCCTGTAATTTATCAAAGCTGCTGTTGGCAACAACGTCTCCAGGATTAATGCCATCAACTTGTGTTTGACCGTTGTCTGTGACGCCGGGTTTTACCGGATGCCTATGCGCGACATTGTCTTGAATCACATATACGAATGACGCTTGACCATTCTGCTGAATGGCTGAAGCCGGAATTACGGTCACGTTCTGTAATGTATTCACAAGCAGCCGCGTGTTCACAAACTGATTGGGAAAAAGCGCATCTGTCTTGTTGTCAAACACGGCGCGCGCTTTGACAGTGCCGGTGGTGGTGTCAATCTGGTTATCCAGCGTCATCAGAAAGCCGCTTTCGATCTTCGTCTGGGCTGTACGGTCAAAGGCATCCACGCTGAGCTTTGCTTTCGCGCGCAGGCGAGTTACCACAGGCCCAAGGCTATCTTCTGGTACAGTGAAAATTGCAGTGATTGGCCTCAGTTGCGTGATGACGGCTAGAGTCACTGCGCCGGTAGCCTGCACCACGTTGCCCGGATCCACCAGCCGCAAACCTACCCGTCCAGCGATGGGAGCAACAATGTGGCAGTAGTCCACCTGCACCTGATCGAATTGGACTGTCCCTTGATCATTTTTAACCGTGCCCTGATCCTGCAACACAAGCTTTTCCTGGTCATCCATGATTTGCTTGGCAATTGCTTTTCGGGCAAAGGCCTCACGGTAGCGTTCCAGGTCCATTGCTGCCTGGGCAAGTAAGTTTTGGTCGCGCTCCAGCGCGCCTTGTGCCTGCAATAGATTCGCCTTGGTGGCACGCGAATCAATTTCAATCAAAGGATCACCTTTGTTTACCAGCTGACCTTCTTTGAAATGCACGGCAGTCACCAGTCCGCTTACCTGGCTGGTGATGGAAGCAGTGTAAAGCGGCGTGACTGTGCCGATTGCGTCAAGGTAAACACCTACGTTGCCTTTTTGGGCAGTTGCGGTGGTGATTGTGATCTTGGCTGGCGCGGGCGCTCCCTTTTTCTTTGCGGCAGAATTTTCATTGCCGCGAAATGCGATCACTAATACCAATATGAGAATGAGAGGCAATGCGATCCACAGAATTATTCGCAGTAATTTATTTTTGCGGCGTTCCCCATCGTGCGCCGGAAGCTGATGGTCAGGGCCGATGAATGGATGCTCATTTGTGTCAACGGTCAAACGGAGACTCCTTTTGCAATTCCAGATCGCGCATAAGATCTGCACGCTAATGCATAATGCTCACCCAGAAATACTGCGGTGCAATCCAATTTGGAATGTGGTCCTTATTGAACAGATGTGAACTGAAATACTTGGGCCCGATTTGTAAGATGCTGCATTGGGCTTTCAGGCATCCTGTTTGTTCGTGAAATCTACGTATCATTTCAATAGGAAATGTAAAGAAATGCTTTGAGTCGAGGCATTTGCATTGTTTTCGCGAATGTAATGGTGCATCAAACAAATTTCCACCGCTGCGTGGATTCTGATTGAATAAGGATTACGTGACAGAGCAAACACCGAAGGCAGCAGCGCGCAAGTCTATTTTCGACCTCCTATTTGGGCGCCCTTTGTCTTCAGACGAAGACGCAGCAGAGCAGGTTGGGCCGGCAGCAGGCATAGGAATCTTTGGCCTCGACGCACTGAGTTCAGCCGCTTACGGCCCAGAAGCCGCGCTAACGCTGCTCATTCCTCTTGGAATTGCCGGAATCAGTTACATCGTGCCGATCAGTGCCAGCATTATTGTGCTGATGGGGATTGTGTATTTTTCCTATCGGCAGACAATTACGGCCTATCCCGGCGGAGGTGGTTCTTACACGGTTGCCGGAGAAAACCTTGGCGTCTATGCCGGGCTTCTTGCCGGCGCAGCATTGATGATCGACTATGTTCTTACGGTGGCTGTTGGTATTTCTGCTGGAGTGGGGGCGTTGGTATCAGCCTTGCCACAATTGCAGTCGCACACGCTGGCTCTCTGTTTAGTAATCTTGTTTTTACTTACGTTGGTAAACTTGCGCGGCGTGCGCGAAACGGGTTTTATTTTTCTTATCCCAACGTATCTCTTCGTTGTCTCCATGGTTGGTGTGATCGGCATCGGGCTGTTTAAAGTATTCACTCATGGCGGACAGCCCATCCCCATTATTGCGCCAGCAAAATTACCATTGCCGGTAGAAGCAATCAGCATTTGGCTGATGCTAAAAGTGTTTGCCAGCGGCTGTACTGCCATGACAGGAGTGGAAGCTGTAAGCAATGGTGTGCAGGCTTTTAGAGAGCCCAAGACAAAATCTGCTCGCGGAACGTTAACAATCATCATCGCCATTTTGGCGGTGCTGTTGTCTGGAATCGCTTACCTTGTTCGTGCCTATAGCATCGGTGCAACTGCGCCAGGGTTGCCGGGATACCAGAGCGTTCTTTCGCAGCTCACGTTGGCTGTCGTCGGGCAAAATCTTTTTTACTGGATTACCATAAGCTCGATTCTGCTGGTTCTTTCTCTCTCTGCCAACACGGCGTTTGCTGATTTTCCACGGCTCTGCCGCGTCATCGCAGAAAAAGGATATCTTCCTTATCCGCTCACGCTGCGCGGCCGGCGGCTCGTCTTCTCGTATGGCGTCTATGCTCTGGCTTTGTTGTCTGGCTTGCTCCTGATAATTTTCAAAGGAGTCACTGACCGGCTGATTCCGCTGTATGCGGTTGGCGCTTTTCTGGCGTTCACTCTCTCGCAGGCTGGCATGGTGGTGCACTGGAAGAAAAAAGGCGGCCGTGGCTCCGGCGGCAGCATGTTCATCAATGGACTGGGGGCTGCAGCTACTGGTATTACGGTTTGCGTGGTCATTGCAGCCAAGTTTATTGAAGGCGCATGGATCACAGTGCTCCTGATCCCGACCCTTATATACCTGATGTATCGGGTGCGAAAACACTACGGCAAAATTTCAAACGTAACCGCCTGTACGATACCTGTGGATTTGAGAAAGATCGAACCGCCGCTGGTGGTGCTGCCGATTCAGCGCTGGAGCCGTGTCGCTGAAAATGCGCTTCGCTTTGCTTACACTATTTCTGACGACATCTGGGCTTTGCATATTGTGAACGACGGCGAGAAAGGCGATGAAGGCAAAGACGAACTGATGAATGTCTGGAGCCAGTACATTGAACAGCCTGCGAAGCGCGCTGGTTTAAAGCTCCCTGAACTGGTGGTGATGAAGTCTCCTTACCGGTTGGTGTTGACGCCCATCCTTGATTATGTGATGGAACTTGGGCGTCGTTATCCAGACCGGCAAGTAGCCGTCTTGATTCCAGAGTTGGTGGAGCGCTGGTGGTGGTATTACCTGTTGCATAATCAGCGCGCCACAGCCCTTAAGCTAATGCTGTATCTCAAAGGGAATCGCCGAATCGTGGTCATCAATGTGCCATGGTATCTTTCTTCTTGATGCTGGCTTCTTGATACCGATTGCAATCCGTGTTTCTGCCGGTACCGCGTCCGTTTATTTGCTGCGTGATCCTGCGACCACCAGGCCGATGCCGCCGACAAGCGCAAGCGTGCTGAGGATCGGCGATATAGGCAGGGTGTCTTTTTGCTGGTGTGAAAGCTGTACGGGACCCAGATCAACATCTTTCTTTTCGTGGGTAAAGCTGATTCCGCCCATGGCAAATCCCGCAATGCCCAGGACGATGAGGATGATTCCAACGAGTGTTGCAGCCTTCATATTTTCTCTTTTCTTGGAAAGTGAGTGATTTGCGTTGTCCAAAACGTGCACGTGCCGGCAATCGAGCTATTCAGGTTAGATGCAGCTTTTCAACTACATCGCTGACTTGGCTGATAATTACTTGGCGACTTTAGTCTTCAGGCTGATTGTCATCAGAAGCAAAAGTTTGGGAAAGGGCCCGTCTTTGTGCCTCCGGGCGTTCACAAACGTCATCTAAGAGCAGACAGCATGGATCATTGTAGGTTTCAGTAATTCACTGGAGAAAGATGCCCTATCAGCCTATTGAGAATTACGGAATCATTGGCAACATGCGGACCGTTGCCTTGATTGGAATGAACGGATCAATGGATTGGTACTGTTATCCGCGCTTTGATTCGCCCAGTATTTTCGGCGCGATTCTGGATGATAAGAAGGGTGGCCGGTTCCAGATTTTTGCAGAAGCGGATGGAATGCGTCGCAAGCAGTTTTACTGGCCTTCCACCAATGTCCTTGTCACGCGTTTCCTGCTTCCTGATGGAATTGCCGAACTCGAAGATTTCATGCCCGCTGGGCTGCCATCTGAATCACCTGAGTACCACAATGTTTATCGTCGCGTTCGCTGTGTAAGAGGAGAAGTTCGCATTTCCATGGTGTGCCGTCCGGCTTTTGACTACGGGCGAGAGACGCACGAGACATCGGTTGACGCTAACGGCGCAGTATTCAAAACAGAAAACTGCGCCCTGGCACTTTCAACAAAAGTTCCGTTGAAACCAGATGAGCAGGGTGGCGTATCGGCCGACTTCGTGCTTCCTGAAGGTGAATCGCATATATTTGTTCTTCGTGAGGTTTCTGCTGAAGGCGCAACGCCGGATCCGCCATCAGAAAAAGATGCTGAAGAGCTACTGCAGGGCACCGTTAAATTCTGGCAGAAATGGCTTTCCGCCTGCACATACCACGGGCGCTGGCGAGATCAGGTACAGAGATCGGCGCTGACGCTAAAGCTTCTGACGTATGAACCTACGGGCGCGATCATTGCCGCGCCCACCACGAGCCTTCCTGAAGTGATTGGCGGCGCGCGTAACTGGGACTATCGCTATACGTGGATTCGCGACGCAGCATTTACAGTGTATGCATTTCTGCGCATCGGCTTTAAAGAAGAGGCTGCTGCCTTCATGCGCTGGATTCAGGAATATGCGTCAAAACATATTGTCCCCCAAAAAGCCGGGCCGGTTGTTTTCACGATTGACGGTGACAATCAATTACCCGAATTCATTCTGGATCACTGGGAAGGATATTGCGGTTCTGGCCCGGTGCGTGTAGGCAATGAAGCGGTCACGCAATTTCAAGACGATATTTACGGCGAGATCATGGACGCGGTTTATCTGGCGAATAAATATGTGAGCCCGACTTCCTATGACATCTGGGTGAAGATCCGCAACCGCCTGGACTGGCTGTGTGACAACTGGTCACTTCCTGACGCTGGCATTTGGGAGATGCGTAACCGCCAGGAGCATTTCGTCTATTCAAAAGTCATGAGTTGGGTGGCGCTGGACCGAGGCGTCCGGCTGGCTTACAAGCGAGCGCTTCCGGCAAACCGCGAGCGATGGAAGACGGAGCGGGATCGCATCTACGAAGAGGTAATGACCAAGGGCTGGAATGAAAAGCGCGGAGCATTTACCCAGTTTTATGGCAGTGACGATCTCGATGCTTCACTGCTAATTATGCCTCTGGTTTTTTTCATGGCGCCGAGCGATCCCAGAATGATCAGCACGATTGACGCGATTCTCAAAAATCCAAAGGAAGGGGGGCTGGTGAGTGACAGCCTTGTGCACCGCTATCCTCCGCACCCGCGGATTGATGGGCTTCCGGGCGAAGAAGGCACATTCAACATGTGTTCCTTTTGGCTGGTGGAAGCTTTGACGCGCGCAGGGCAGTCCTTTCCCGAAAAACTGGATCAGGCACGGT
>DASZMF010000614.1:0-7066 GCA_035552035.1 Candidatus Angelobacter sp. | reverse complement strand
GGTCCGAATAGCCTCGCCAATAAAAAAGATATCTTCGTGGTCCGGGGCAATGGAACGGTAGTGGGTAAGAATTCTGGTGAATGGTGGTCAGGCAAAGTACTGGCAACCACTTTGCAAGCCGGTGACACTATCTTCGTTCCTGAGAAAGGCGCGGGAGCCGGACTCTTTAAAAACCTGACCCAATCGATCTCGTTGCTTTCTGGTGCAGCTGTGGCCGTGAGCGTGATCAGAACGTTCTAAACGTTCAAACCCTGGGAGAATGAAGTTGATCCGAATGGCAAATCGCAAGCTTGCTCTTGGCTTATTGTTCTTTGTTGCTATCGCAGCATGGGGGCAATCAAGTGATGGAACATCTCCCGTTCCTGCGGCTTCACCAACACCGCTTCCGCAAGCGGCGGATGACTCGCGAGAAGCCAGTGCAAATCCCGTGAAGTTTCTGCGCAATATTGGGCGCGACCAGAAAGCCATCTTAACCAGCCCTTTTAAAGCACGCATCGAAGACTTGAATTGGATTGTGCCGCTGACTGGGTTGAGCGTTGGCCTCATCAACGCGGACGCAGAAATTTCTTCCCGGATCAAAGGCACAGGTACGTTCAGCAAGCACTCCAGCACTATTTCAAATGCTGGTCTTGGTATTGCCCTGGCTGGAAGTGGAGGCATGTATCTGCTGGGCAAGATCAAGGCAGATGACCACAAAAGAGAAACCGGCATACTTGCGATTGAGGCCGCCACTGACAGCTTGATAGAGGGAGAAGGCTTAAAGTTTATAACGCAGCGCGCCCGCCCTTCTGACGGCAATGGCAAAGGTGATTTTCTCAATAGCAGTTCGATTACAAGCTCCTCGTTTCCCTCTATACACGCTTTGCTAACGTGGTCAGCCGCCAGTGTTTTAGCGCATGAGTATCCTGGTCCGCTCACGCAGATATTTGCCTACGGACTCGCTACCGGTGTAAGCGTGGCCCGCGTCTCTGGCCGCGATCATTTTCCCAGTGATGTAGTGGTTGGCAGCGCCATGGGCTGGCTCATTGGGCGCCAGGTTTACAAAGCGCATCGCGAGACGGAAGTGCCAAATGCCAACTATGGCAACTTTGCCAAAGACCCATCCCTGGAAGGCCTGGACGCTCCGGAGCGCGCTTCACCTTACGTTCCAATCGAAAGCTGGGTTTACGCTGCATTTGATCGACTGGCCGGTATGGGGATACTCAATGACGGAATCGTGGGACTTCGCCCATGGACGCGCAAAGAATGCTCCCGGCTGGTGGAGGAAGTTTCCGGAGACGTGGACGAATCCAATCCCGACGAAGCATGGAGGCTCTATGCCGCCTTGGCGCGTGAGTTCTCCACCGAACTGGACGGAAAAGAGACGGACTACATTGGGCTCGACTCCGTGTATGCCGGTGTTACTTCCATCTCCGGCCCTCCGCTCACAGATGGTTACCACTTTGGCCAGACCATTGTGAATAATTATGGCAGGCCTTATGAACGCGGTACGAACGCATATACCGGCTTTTCGTCCAGTGGTTCCGCTGGTTCTCTGGCGTTTTATGTTCGTGGAGAACAGGAGCATGCGCCGGCGGCTCCGGGCTTTTCCCAAACCGTGCAGGATGCAATTCAGGCTACTGACCAGAAGGGTTTTCAGCCAGCCTCGCCGATTCAGCCTTTTAATCAGTTCCGCTTACTGGATGCCTATCTGTCTTTGAACATCAAAGGTTGGCAAACCTCGTTTGGAAAGCAAACGCTCTGGCTTGGTCCAACACAAGACCCGTTCCTGTGGAGCAACAATGCTGAGCCCATCTATATGCTTCGCGTAGACCAGACGCATCCGCAGAAATTGCCAGGCTTTTTGGGATTCTTTGGGACCTATCGTACGGAATTCTGGGTAGGTAAGCTGACCGGAGATCATTGGGTGGATACACAGGACCCAACGGATGGACAAGTTTCATCCATAGGCCGGTCGCTGGCGAAACAGCCCATGGTGAACGGGGTGAAGGTCAACTTTAAGCCGACGCGCAACTTTGAGTTTGGCGTGGGACGCACCGGCATGTTTGGCGGCCCTGACTTTCCCATTACTTTAGCGACGGTCAAACACTCGCTTTTTTCCGCTACTAATGCCGTTGGGCGTGACACTGACCCAGGTGATCGGCGATCTACTTTTGATTTCAGCTATCGTATCCCCGGCTTCAGAAGATGGCTGACTCTGTATGACGATTCATTTGTCGAAGACGAGATTTCGCCCATCGGTTATCCGCGACGCGCGGCGCACAATCCGGGGCTTTATCTGTCCCAGGTGCCGTTGGTGCCGCACCTTGACATGCGTGTGGAAGCCGCATATACGAATTTACCCGGCCTGCGGCAGCCTATAGGCGGCGGATTCTTTTACTGGAACGTGCGCTATCTTGATGGCTATACGAACCAGGGTAATATCCTTGGCAATGGAACCGTGGGCCGGCAGGGAATTGCTGTGCGGGCTGACACCACTTACTGGGTGGCTTCAGACAAGAAGCTCCAGTTCGGCTACCGCAATGAAATCTCTGACAGTGACTTTCTGCAGGGCGGGAATCTGCGAGATCTCCACTTTAAGTCCGAGTGGACCTTCAATCCGCGCATTTCTGTTTCCAGCCTGTTTCAATATGAATGGTGGAATTTCCCGATCCTGACGGCGGGCAAAAAACAAAATGATTTCACAGCTTCAATTCAAGTAACATATTGGCCTCACTGGAGGCTGAAACGTGGAAGCTAGGGGCCAGGCCACCGTTCCCATTTACGCCCCCTCCATTCATCCGGAATTGGAAAAGCGATACTCGCCTGCGCCAGACCCGGAAGACAAAAAAGCAGAAAAACTTTGGGTGCTCTGGCGGTCGCGAGGCTTTCTTTGGGGCGTGGCATGGAAGACCCTGATTGCCTCGATCATCATGGCTTTCCTGGTACCTGCGCATTACAAATCAGCCGTGCGCTTTGTTCCCGGAGAAAATTCCGGAAATAACGGCGGTGGATCCATGATGGGGCTTTTAAGCAAAGCCATTGGCGGGAATGATGGGCTCTCATCGGGTTTTGGATTGGACGCTGCTGGCCTGCTTGGCGCGAAAACGCCAGGAGCATTCTATGTTGAGGTGTTGAAAAGCCGCACGGTGCAAGACCGGCTGATCAATCGATTCGACCTCCGCGCACGCTACAGGAAAAAGACGTATCTTGAGGCCCGCAAAAAGCTGGCCAGCTTTACTGAGATTGAAGAAGATAAAAAAAGTGGCGTGATTACGCTTACGGTAACCGACTATGAGCCTAAAGTTGCGGCGCAAATAGCGAATGCTTACGTTGAAGAGTTGAACCGGCTCGCCGTAGACCTGAATACCTCTTCGGCGCATCGCGAACGCCAGTTTCTGGAGCAACGGCTGGCTACCGCCAAGGAAGATCTGGCCCACGCGACCGCTGGCTTGAGCCAGTTCACCAGCAAAAATTCCATGGTCGATCCACAGAATGAAGGCCGCGCCGTGATGGATGCTGCCGCGCACCTGCAAGGCGAGCTCATCGCCAGCCAGACTGAGTTAAAAGGACTCGAGGAAATCTATTCTGACGATAACATTCGCGTGCGCACTCTCAGGGCACGAATGGCGGAATTGCAGTCACAGATCAGAAAGCTTGTGGGCCAGAGCGGCGATGCAGTTACTCAGGATTCAACTGCTATTGGTTCCGCTCCGTATCCTTCCATGCACACGCTGCCTTCTCTTGGTTCGCATTATGCGGACCTATATCGCGAAGCCAAGATACAGGAAGCGGTTTACGCTTTTGTCACGCAGCAATTTGAGATGGCAAAAATTCAAGAAGCCAAAGAGCTCCCCATTGTGCGTGTGATGGATGAAGGCGTTGCGCCCGAAAAAAAATCCAGTCCCATCCGCAGTCTGATTGTCGCCGGCTGTGTTCTAGGTGCATTGGTTCTTGCGTGCTTCTGGATGCTGGTTAAATACCGATGGGAGCAAATCCCGGCAGACGATCCTTACCGTTTACTGGCGGCTGATATTGCAGTTGAAGTGAAGTTCGCGCTGGAAAAATTGCAGGGCAAGGCGAGATAGCAGAACAAGAAGAAACAGCAGGCGTTGAAAAAAAATCTAAGTAGGAGCGCATATGCCTCCCGGACATGACAGCCGAGAATGGGATCTTCACAAAAACGCAGGTCTCTCCATTGCAAAGTATTTTCAAGAGCTAGGCACGCTGGTACATCAACTGCCTTTCAGCGCCATCACTAGAATTGTTTCTGTAATTCTTGAAGCCGTGGAAGAACAGCGGACGATCTTTATTTTCGGCAATGGCGGCAGCGCGGCCAGCGCCTCACACATGATGTGTGACATGAATAAAGGCGCAGTCGACATGGGCGCTACGAAGAGGCCTAAGGTGATGGCGCTGACTGACAATGTTTCACTCATCAGCGCATGGGCCAATGATTTTGGATACGAACGCATCTTTGCTGAACAACTTAAAACTTTTATGAAGCCGCGCGACGTAGCTTTTGCCATCAGCACCAGCGGCGATTCGCCCAATGTGTTGCTGGCGCTGGAGACGGCGCGGGAATACGGCGCGCTCACGGTGGGTCTGGCCGGCTGCCAGGGCGGACAGATGAAAGACCTGTGCGATATCTGCGCTGTTGTGCCTTCTGACAATGTGCAAGTAGTGGAAGATTTGCATCATGCCATGCTGCATTCAATCTTTACTGCGGTGAGAGAAAGCCTGTTTCCAGGAGCCGCTAAAACTCAGCTGGCGCGGGCGGCATCGTTTTAAGGGTCTGGGATGAAAATTGCAGGATGAAAATTGCTTTTGACTTGCGGAGAATCGGGAACCCGGGCATTGGTAGATATATGAAATGCCTGGTGGAGGCCATGACTGCTCAGTCGCCGGAGCATGAATACCTGCTCATCCTGCCGCCGGATGGTGAGGGTCTGGTCAATGCACCGCAAGCTGAAAAGATTTATCCGGAGCTGAAATACTATTCAGTGCGCGAGCAGTTCGAGCTTCCGCGCATTTTGCGTCGCCATAAAGTTGATCTGCTGCATTCCCCGCATTTTCTGCTGCCGTTGGTCCGCCCGTGCCCCGCTGTCGCAACGATTCATGATGTGATTTATCTGGCTTGTCCGCAGGATCTGCCGTCGAGGGCTGGGGGTCTTTATTATCGCGCCATGATGCATGCCTGTTCGCGCATGGCTGCGCGCATTATTACTGATTCTGAATATTCCAGAGATGAGATTGTCCGCTACCTGCATGCCGATCCGGCAAAGATAGAGGTGATTTATCCCGGCGTGGATCCGGGATTCTGCCGGGTTACGGATTCTGCGCGGCTGAATGCTGTCCGGAAAAAGTGCGGACTTGAGCGCGATTTCATTCTTTGTGTCGGCATCTACAAGCCGCGCAAAAATCATGCTGGCTTGTTGCGGGCCTTTCAGCTCTTTCTCCAGAGCGGCGGAGATGCGCAGTTGGTTATCGCCGGACCGATGGCGGAAGGGGAAGCTTTGCTGAAACGGCAGGCAGTTGAATTGGGTATTGCCGCGAGCCTTGTCTTTGCCGGATTCGTGGATGAGGCTGATTTGCACGCGCTTTATTCGGCGGCAAGCGTATATGTCTGCCCTTCGTTCTATGAAGGGTTTGGTTTCACCGTGCTAGAAGCCATGGCATGCGGCGCGCCAGTGGTATGCTCGGATGCCACTTCATTGCCAGAGGTCGCGGGTCAGGGCGCTCTGTACGCGGATCCTCATAAACCGCAAGAGATTGCCAGCCAGTTGCTCACCATCTTTGCCGACCCTGATTTGCGAAGCTCTTTAGTTGAACGCGGACGGCAGAATCTGCAACGATTTAGCTGGGCTGAGACGGCGGCGCAAACGCTGGCGGTTTATCAGCTGGCGTTGGGGAATCCGTTGTCTAAAGCGGCTTACGCATGAATGCCACCAGCAAAAGCGGAAAGGTCAGAGTCGCGTTTGATTCATCGTCGCTCAAGACGCGCTACCGCAACCATGGCATTCAAGTCTATGCGCGCAATCTGCTAGGCTCGCTGCGCGATGCGGCGCCGCACCATGGCATGGAGATCAGACCGTTTGTTTCTCTCACAGGAGACGACCTGGCTGCATGCAAAGAGGGATCGAATTTTCTGCCGCGCAAAACATCGCTGCTGCAGTTTGATCGCTTGTGGCGCTACGGTGGCGCATCGGTCGCAGCTTTCCTGGATGGAGCGGACATTATGCTAAATCCAAACGGCGCGTCCTTGCCGATCAGCGCTCTGGTGCCGACTGTCACTACCATCCATGACCTTACGCCAATGGTGATGCCCAGTTGTTCCCGACGCATTACTGCTCTGCTCAAGTTTCTGCTGATACGTTCAGCAAAGGCATCCGCTGCAATTATTACAGTGTCCGAAAATTCCAAGCGAGACATTGTTCGACTCTGCTGCGTTCCAGCTGCGAAGGTTCACGTTATCTATGAAGGCTATGATCGTGTGCTGTTTAATAACGCAGAGCCAGATCCGTCGTCGCTCCAGGATTTGCTGGCGCGGCTGGGAATTCGCAAGTCGTATATTTTGCATCACGGGGCAGTTCAGCCAAGAAAAAATCTGGTGCGGCTGATTGCGGCTTATCGACAAATATTGGAGCGGAATAGCACATTTGATTTCGACTTGTTGCTGACCGGGCCACTGGCTTGGCAGTTTGAAGACATAGTTTTAGCTGCAGAAAATAAGGCTGGAAGCCGCGGCAAAGTGATTCTGACCGGTGCTCTTAATGATCAGGATTTATCTTTGCTGTTGCGCGGAGCCGCGCTGGAAGTAATTCCGTCACTCTATGAAGGCTTCTGTCTGCCCATGGTGGAGGCCATGGCTTGTGGTATTCCTACGATCGTTTCCAATAGCTCTTGTCTGCCGGAGGTTTCTGGCGGAACGCTGCGATATTTTGATCCTTACTCGATTGAAGAGATGGCTGCTTGCATGGAAGAAGCGCTGCGGTCCGCTGATCTGCGGGCTGAGTTATCCGGGCGCGGCAAAGCGCATGTGCAGAAATTCAACTGGGAGCTTTGCGCGGAGGAAACACTGGCTGTC
>DASZMF010000613.1:0-8983 GCA_035552035.1 Candidatus Angelobacter sp. | reverse complement strand
GCGCTAATAGAAGACGGGATCAGCGAAATTTTCGGCGTTTACGTGCTCTGAATTGGGCTGTTATCCGTCTGTGGGAGCACGAAATTCGCTGTGACATTGGTCGATGCATTGATCGTATTCTCCAGCTGCTGTGACCTCAGGCTTGCAGACTTATGTCGCACCTACGGCGCTTAACATCTAAAACCGCCAAGCCAGTGCTAACGCTCTGGCCTCAATAATTCGTTCCTTCGGACTTCTCCTCTGATCCTCCTTATCACCCAATCAAATACCAAACTCCGCCATCCCTGTAGAATGAAACTCTCTGATGAAACTCTCTATGGAACATAAAGGCGACCACTTTGACGTGCTGGTGATTGGGGCCGGGCCGACGGGCATGGCGTCGGCGATTGAGGCGCAGCGGGCGGGGTTTCGCGTGGCGCTGGTGGATAAAGGCTGCCTGGTGAATTCATTGTTTCACTATCCGGCAAACATGACTTTCTTTACCACGCCGGAGCTGCTGGAGATTGGCGACCTACCGTTTAGCTCGCCTAACCAGAAGCCGAACCGCTCTGAGGCGCTGGAGTATTACCGCAACGTGGCCCAGCACTATGCGCTGGACGTGCGGCAATACCAGAAGGTGCTGGCAGTTACGGGCTATGACAGCGCGTTTAAAATCCAGACGCGTGACCGCAACCACCACGAGCACGAATACACGGCGCGGAAAATTGTGGTGGCCACGGGCTACTACGATCTGCCGAATTACATGGGCATTCCGGGCGAGGACCTGCCCAAGGTGATGCACTATTACAAAGAGCCGCACCCGTATTTTGATATGGACGTGCTGGTGATTGGGGCCAAGAATTCCGCGGCCATTGCGGCGCTGGAGCTGTGGCGGCGCGGTGCGCGGGTGACCATGGTGCATCGCGGGGCGGGCGTGCATGGCAATGTGAAGTACTGGATCAAGCCGGACATTGAAAACCGAATCAAGAACGGCGAGGTTACGGCCTACATGAATAGCTGTGTGCTGGAAATTAAGGCCGATACGGTGCGGATCGAGACGCCGGAAGGCGAGCGCACGCTGAAGAATGATTTTGTTTTTGCCTTGACGGGCTACCATCCGGACTATGAATTTCTGCAGGGGCTGGGGATTGAGTTGACGCGTCCGGAGATGAAGCCGGTGTGCGATGCGAAGACGTTTGAGAGCAATGTGCCGGGAATTTATGTGGCTGGCTGCGTGGTAGCCGGCGCGCGGACAAGCGAAATATTTATTGAGAACGGACGCTTCCACGGAAAGCAGATTGCCGAAGATTTAAAAGTAAAGATACATGCGGCCAGGATTGGCGAGTAAGCGGGCGCACCTTGCTGCTAAGCGTGAAAAGCCTTTACCAAATCGATTTGGTAGAGACTTTCCTGAATCGGCATGGCAAAGAAAAATATTACAGCGGGCTGTTCGAGTTTTCCTCGGACGCGTTCGCTTCGCGGAGTCGCTCAGAATAGCAGCGTCACTTTATATATCTTCTTCCAGATATTCCATCACAGCGTGAAGAGTGTTTTCTTCCAGAGATATATTTTGCAGGCGGACGCGGTCTTCTTTGGCCAGCCGTTTCTCGGCGGACTCGGCGGCGGTGAGGTCAACGCCCATTTCTTCATGCAGGAAGGGGACCAGTTCGTCCGACTCAACGCGGGCGACGAAAGTGCCTCCGGCGTTTTGTTCAAACATAATCTGGTAGGTCATCGGTTGACCATCCAGCTTCATCAGATCCAGAGTTCCGTTGGGCATGCGCTTCCTCCTCGGCTGGGTGATAGCATATAGGGACGCCCCTGAGTGTAATGCTGGAATTATGGCCCTGTAAACTGCGGTCGCAAGAAAAAGGGATATTTCTTTCTATGGGAATCTTTCTACGGGCAAGAGCGGCTTAGGGCAGCCCACCTCTGGTGGAGGGTGGGCATCGTATGAAACAAGTCCACACTGCTGCTGCTTTTGCGTTCCCCAAGGGCCGGAGCTTTTAGAGTGCAGGGCTGAGCTGTGAAAAATTTTTATTGGGAGAAAAATAATGAAACGTTTGGCTATCTTAGGCGCTCTCGCGCTATGTGTGGCGTCACTTGCGCCTGCGGCCCGGGCCCAGAGCACGGTTGATGAGAAAAACCACGGCAGCATTGGCGCCTTCGTTAACTTTACCCGCCTGCAACCGGCAGACTTGAATATGTTTGGCGTTGGCGCGCGTTTGGGAATAAACGTTCGCAAACATATCGTGATTGAAGGTGAAGGCGCGTACGATTTCGAGCGCAGCAGAACTCAGACGATCACCACCGGCGTTGTCACAAGCACCGCACGCTCCAACCTGCGCATGCTGCACTTTCTGGCTGGGCCAAAAATCCAGACCACCGGCCCCGTCCGCTTCTTTGGCGTGCTGAAAGGCGGCATTGTAAACTTCGGAGTCGGCGGACCAGTGACTGCCGGAGTCATAAACAACCAGATCAATACTATAGTGGACGGTGATACAAAAGCCGTCGTTTATCCGGGCGGCGGCGTGGAATTTAACGTGGGCTGGCTTGGTCTTCGCTTGGAAGCCGGCGACGAAATCATGTTCCTGAACAATGGCGCGCAAAACAATTTCCGCGCCACGTTTGGCCCGCAGATCCGCTTCTAACTTTCACCGGCAGGAACAAAAAAGCAGCTCGCAAGGGCTGCTTTCTTTTTTGCCGAGAAAATGCTTTCGTCCACAGCGTTCCAGCTCTGCTGGCTGTGTTAGATTAGTAAGAGTGTGGGCGCGTAGCTCAGTTGGTAGAGCAACGCCCTTTTAAGGCGTGGGTCGCTGGTTCGAATCCAGCCGCGCTCACCATAGATAGCAGATAGCCGCAAAACTACGCCGAGCCCGTGCAAACCGGGTATCATTTTACAATCGAGACCGTAATTCCTCATGTCCAACCCAACTGATTCGCCAGAAGCCCAGCCGAATAACGCCACTGAAACCAAAGAGTCCTTTCAGGACATGCTCTCGCAATTTGAGAAGAGCCATTCCCACAAGCCTGAGGAAGGCAGCAAGCGGATAGAGGCCACCGTCGTCGCGCTCACGGCTGATTCCGTTTTGCTCGATATCGGCTTCAAAACCGAGGGCATCGTTGCTCTGACCGCGCTGCGCGGCGAGACCGTGAAGCCCGGCGACAAACTCTTTGTCACCGTCAAGGGCCGCAATCCTGAAGGCTATTATGAAGTTGCTCTGGGCAAAGTTTCCCGCCCCACAGACTGGGAGTCACTGGAGAAGGCCTTCAATGAGAAAGCCACCATCGTCGGCACGGTAACGGTCGCAATCAAAGGCGGACTCAGTGTTGACGTAGGCGTGCGTGCCTTTATGCCGGCCTCGCGCAGCGGCGCCCGCGATGCTGCGGAGATGGAAAAGCTCGTAGGCCAGGAAATCCGCTGCCGCATCACCAAGCTTGACGTCACTGAAGAAGACGTAGTGGTTGACCGCCGCGTCATTTCTGAAGAAGAAGATCGCCAGACCAAAGAGCGGCGCTATTCAGAAATCACTTCCGGTGAAACTGTCCGTGGGACAGTCCGCAGCCTCGCCGATTACGGCGCATTCGTCGATATCGGCGGCGTTGACGGTCTGCTGCACGTAGCAGAAATTTCCTGGAGCCGCGTCAACAAACCTTCTGATGTGCTTTCCGTCGGCCAGGAAGTTGAAGTGCGCGTTCTCAAAGTTGATCAGGACAAGCGCCGCATCTCGCTCGGCATGAAGCAGCTTCTCGTGCATCCCTGGGTAGCTGCCGCTGACAAATACAAGCCTGGCGAACGCGTTCGTGGCACCGTTACGCGCCTCATGGACTTCGGCGCATTCGTGGAACTTGAGCCCGGAGTGGAAGGACTGATCCACGTCTCTGAAATGTCCTGGGCCAAGAAAGTGCGCAAGCCCAGTGACATGCTCAAAGCCGGAGAGTCCGTTGAAGCCGTCATCCTGGGCGTAAACGTTGCCGAACAGCGCATCTCCCTGGGGCTGAAACAGACTCTGGGCGACCCATGGGTTGAAGCCTCAAAAAACCTGCCTATCGGCTCCGTGATAGAAGGCCCGGTCGTCAGCATCACCAAGTTTGGCGCATTCGTGCAGATTGCTGAAGGCGTTGAGGGAATGGTCCACGTCAGCGAAATCACCGCGGAAAAACGCATCAATCATCCGCAGGACGTGCTCAAAGTCGGCCAAATCGTAAAAGCGCAGGTCATTGATCTTGACGGCGCCAAGCGCACCATCCGTCTCAGCATCAAGCAGATGGTTCCATCCAGCCTCGACGAATATATTGCCGAGCACAAAGAAGGCGACGCGGTCACCGGACGCATCCTGCAGGTTTCCGGCGGCATCGCTCGCGTCGAACTGGGCGAGGGCGTCCAGGGCACCTGCCGCATGACAGAAGATAAACCAGCGCCAGAAGAGAAAGCGCCCGCGGCCAAGGCGGCAGATCTGTCATCGCTCAGCTCCATGCTGGCCTCGCGCTGGAAGAGCGGTGGATCACCCGTCGCCGCCAAGCCAGACGCGTCCTCTACCGGACAGATTCGCAGCTTCCACATCAGCAAGCTTGATCCAGCGACCAAGAAGATTGAACTGGAGTTGGCAAAGAAGTAATTACATTTTTGAGGGTCGAGCAATGGGCGAGCCCGACTTGCGCGGCGAGCCCACTGACACAGGGCTGAAAGATCAACCACGTTCCAAACTCTGTAAGCGGTTTGGAGCGCAGCGGCAAGAATAAAAGATGCCGGAACTTCCAGACATCGTCGTTTATATGGAAGCGCTGGAGCAGCGTGTGCTCGGCCACACGCTTGAAAATTTTGACGTTCGCGGCCCGTCGCTTCTCCGCACCGCCGATCCTTCTATTCAATCCATTCAAGGCCGCAAAATCACCGGCCTGCGTCGCATTGGCAAACGCATCGCTTTCGGTTTTGACAATGATCTTTGGCTGGTCTTCCATCTCATGATCGCCGGCCGCCTGCACTGGAGCGAGAAAAAGAAAACTGCCGACGGCCGCCGCACCCTAGCTGCCTTTGACTTCGATAATGGCACTCTCACTCTCACAGAAGCCGGCACCCGCAAACGCGCGTCACTGCATCTGGTCCGAGGAGAAGCCGGGCTAGCGGCGCTCGATCCCGGTGGCATCGATGTTTTTGCCGCGTCGCTCGATCAATTCAGCGCCGTGCTTACTTCTTCTAATCACACACTTAAGCGCTCGCTGACTGATCCGCACCTCTTCAGCGGCATCGGCAATGCTTATTCTGATGAGATTCTTTTTCACGCGCAACTCTCGCCGGTTCTGCTGACGCAACGCATGACTCCAGAACAGATCAAGCGCCTTTATGAAGCCACGCGCAAAACGCTGGCACAATGGACAGACTTACTGCGCCAAGACAGTGGCAGCGGCAAGAAGTTCCCAGAAAAGGTCACAGCATTTCGCCCGGAGATGGCCGTCCACGGCCGTTACGGCGAACCCTGCCCAGCCTGCGGAGAAAAAGTACAGCGCATCCGCTATGCATCCAACGAAACCAATTACTGCCCACACTGCCAGACAACCGGGAAGTTGCTCGCAGACCGTTCTCTCAGCCGGTTATTAAAACAGGACTGGCCGAAAACTCCTGAAGAGCTGGAAGAGCGGCGCAAAGCTTAGACCTTGTGACGTAAGAGGTCGAGACCGTTATCTGCAAAATATTTTTATGAGTGATGAATTTGTCATCGAATAAAGATTCGTCATCCCGAACCCCGTTAGGAAGCCGCGCTTTCGGGCCCCATTTGCGCGCCGCTCTTGCGCGTAAATGGGCAGATAAGCGGCTGAGTAGGAGTGAGGGACCTTGTGCTACTGCAGTAAGCTCAAGTTTTTTAAATTAATGAGAAAATTTGTACTCGTGCCGGCACGCTCACTCGCTCTTCTTAAACTCACCATGCTTCCCCACGCCATCCGCAAACCGCTGCGCGCCTTCTCTCGATTCACCGGAAGCCAGCACCGCTAATCCATGTTTCAGCTCATTGCGCCGAGCCTCTTCCCAGTTCATCGCCCACTGCTCATAAGCCGACATCCGGTCCGCCCGCAAACCGTGCTGTGGAAATGCGGCCAGCGTATGCGCCAGCTCCGTCGCAGCGGCAAGCGCTGTGCCCGGATCAACCAAGCGGTTCACCAGTCCCATCTCTAAAGCTTCATCACCAGAAACAGCACGGCCCGTCAAAATCAAATCCAGAGCGCGACCATGGCCAATCATGCGCGGCAAGCGTACCGAGCCTAGATCAATGAGAGGAACACCAAAGCGCCGATTGAACACCCCAAACACCGCATCACGCGCAGCAATGCGCAGATCACACCACAGCGCCAGTTCCAGCCCGCCAGCAACGGCGTGGCCCTGGACAGCCGCAATCACCGGCTTGGATAGCTGCAGCCATGTTGGCCCCATCGGCCCGGTTCCATTTTCGTCAATTTTTGTACGGCTCCCGTCAGCCACCTCGCGCAGATCGGCTCCGGCACAAAACGTTCCGCCCGAGCCAGTAAGCACCGCCACGCTTAATACGTCATCGGCTTCAAAGTTCTGGAAAGCATTACTCAGAGCGTGAGCCGTGAATGAATCAACGGCATTCCGAACCTGCGGCCGGTTGATGGTAACAACCAGGACCTTGCCGTCGCGCGCAGTGAGGACAGAGCCAGATTTTTCAGCCATAAGTTTCACGCAATTCGCATTAGTCTTTTTCTGATCCGTGTCGATCCGCGAAAACTTGTCCCGGCCAGCCGTGGGTCCGCGGTAAAATTTTTCGCTCTTGAGATTAAGCCGGTACCCAAATACGCAAGAACCGTTTTTCTCTGCGTCCTTTGCGCCCTCTGCGGTAAATTCTTTTGCAGTTATAGCCGCGCTGCCGTCCCCACCAGCTCCGCTACCGCTGAGCCAATTCTCTCAAGCGCCGTCCGCACTTTTTTCGGCTCATATCCCACGGTAATGCGCAGATGGTTTTCTGTTCCCAGATAAGCTCCGGGCGCCACCAGCACTGAAACTTTCTCGCGGATATGATTGGCCAACTCCACTGACGGCATATCCATCTGGTACTGCACAAATGCAATCGATGTTGCCACCGCCGGGCTTACAGAAAACTTGCCATCCTGCTTGCGCACCCAGTCTTCCAGAATAGCATGGCCTTCGCGTGAAAGCTTGCGCTGTCTTTCCAGCAGCATCTGGCGCTTCGCCGGTTGCAGTGCGATTTCCGCCAGCGTCATGCTTGGACCGGATGCAGCGATCACCGCATATTCATGTCGACGCCAAAGTTTCTCAATCATCTCCGGCGATGCAACCAGCCAGCCGATGCGCAGTCCCGCCAGCCCATAAGCCTTGGACATGCTGTTCACGCAGAGCGCGCGATCATACATGCCCCAGAAGCTCGGCGTTTCGGCGCCACTCATTCCGGTGGCACTTATTTCAGTCCCGCAATACACTTCGTCAGCGTGCAGCCACGCCCCAACTTTCTGGCAGATGCTTACAATCCTCAGCATGTCAGCCTGCGAAAGAATGCTGCCCGTAGGATTGTTGGGATTCACGATGGAAACCAGCCTGGTCCTGGCCGTGACCAGCGACTCTAGTACATCCAGGTCAAGCCGCCAGTTGTTGCCCTGGCACAGCTGCGCTTCTTTCACCTGGCAGCCCAGGTTCTTTGCCAGCCCCCACACCTGACGGTATCCGGGTGAAACCACAACCACCTCGTCATCGGGCTCAAGCAGTGTGCTGCAGACCATCCAGTTGGCCTGCGCCGCGCCCACGGTTACTAAAACGTTTTCCGCAGATGCACCGGAATAAAGCGCGGCAATTCGTTCACGCAGTACGCGCGTGCCATTCACCTCAGGATAGTAAAGCGGCAACTCCAGAAGGGGCCGGGAATCTTCACCGGACAGCAGGTCGCTCACGTTCGCGCACTGGACAGAGCTATCGGCCAGGTTGATCTCCACCGTCCGCTCATACAGCGACTGAAAATATTCCAGGTCGAAATTTTGAAATCTGTTTTTAAGGGTCATACAGCAGTCCTTGTTGACGATTATTCATATTGCAAAAATATCAAAACAACGTTATCCCGAGAGCCGTGCAGGAGCACAAGCTTTCTTCATTGTGCGAGCACGGTTCGAGGGGCCCTGTGTTTCTTTTATGTGCTGCGATCATTACATCGCCGCGCTCTTCCGCTTTTTCCAGTAAAAATAAAATGGTACGCCTAGCGCCACAATCGCGGTTCCTACCAGCGTCTCTTTAGTTTTTTCCATCGCGGCGTTAATCGCCCACAAGCTGCCCAGCACCACATAAATTGCTGGCACCCACGGATAACCGGTGCACAAATAAGGACGAGGCGTGTCCGGCTGCTTGCGCCGCAGCACGAACAGGCCCGCTACAGTCAACACATAGCTGAGCACCATCATGAACATTACGTAGGTAAAAAGCTGGTCGTATTTGCCGCTGAGCGCCAGTACCGCAGACCATATGGATTGCAGCACCAGGCTTATCACCGGCGTATGCCATCGCGGATGCACCCTGGCCAGTGACCGAAAGAAGACGCCATCTTCCGCCATGGCGTAATACACACGCGCGCCGCTCATCAGGCAGGGAGCCATGGCGCCAAAGCATGAGAGCGCCACCATCATTGAAAGCCACGGCGCAACTCTGCCGGAAAACATGGAGACGGCCGCCGTCTGCGCCACAGCCTCCTGCGCGGCAATTTCTTTCATCGGCAGCGCGTAGACGTAAACAGCGTTGATGGCGATATAAACCACGCCTACCAGCAGCAGTCCCCAGATCAGCGCACGAGGCAAATTGCGCTGCGGATCTTTCACCTCGCCGGCAACAAACGTTACATAGACCCAGCCATCGTATGCCCAGAAGACTGCGATCAGCGCCACGCCAATTCCCGTCACAAAAGAAGCAGAGCCCGGCGCGGCGGGAAGCGCGTGATTGAAGTGGTCCCATGATCCACGGCCCAAAAACAAGCCGCCCAGCACAAAAACTGCA
>DASZMF010000612.1:0-2742 GCA_035552035.1 Candidatus Angelobacter sp. | reverse complement strand
CGCGCGTGAATTTCTTCATGAATCGCTTCCGCAAGCTGGGATACGTTGCCTATAACGGCGAGATTGAAGTCCATCCATCGCTATTGAGCGTGGTGCTTCACGACTGATACAAAATGCCGCGCAGCTTCTGAAATCACGCCCGCCAGCAAGCCTGCTAGTTCACGGCTTTTTTGGCCAGGAGATGTTTCTGCTCCGCGCCCGGTGAAGAATCATCGATCATGTAGCTGACGGTGTTGGCGCAGAAGAGGCAAGCTGTCTCTTGCATCTTGTTGGTGTCTTCCGTTCCCATGGTCAGGGGGAAAGAGCGCAGGCACTCCGTGCAGGTCACCATTACGTAGGAAGCGTTTTGAGCGCCGCCGGCATTGCGCGGTATCCATACGGGAGAAGATTTCCGCACATTCTTCACGCCGCCCGGCGCAGCGCTGGCCAGCAGGGCAGCCACGGTGATCAGGAGTTTTCCGGGATTGTTATTTCCTTTGGCGTAAAAGGCATCTGCGATTGCGCCGCCGGGAACCGCGTCTCCGGTTTCATATGCGCCGCTCATGGCGATGACAGAAAGTTCAGGGAAGCGCCGGCGCACCACGGAGAGCAATTCAAAACCGGACATCTCCGGCATGTTCAGATCAGAGAGGACGATGGAAGGAAGTTTTTTCTTCAATTCCATGAGTGCTTCAAAGCCGTTGGTGGCCGTGGTGACGCTGTAGCCTGACATTTGCAACAGCATGGCGATGCTGCCCCGGACGGAGTCGTTATCATCCACTACCAGAATTTCATGCCTGGGAGAAGCGCTTACCATGGGATGAATCCTTTCTTTATGGAACGTCCTCTCTTTAGACCCGCAGATGGGAGAAAAGATTCGAGTGACGCAAATTTTGCCATTGGGCAAATTACTTTGTCTGTCCTAAAAAGAACAATATGGCGTGAAAATTTCATGCAGTGCATGATGGCTGCTGCGCAGCCAGACTAAAAAGTTCCAATGTGGGAATGAAGAGTGTTCAGTCGTGCAGGATAACGTTGAGCAATGAGCTGTGGATGCTCAATTCGCCGTTGTATTCAATGAATCCCAGCTTGCGGAAGCGATTCATGAAGAAGTTCACGCGGGAGCGGGTGGTGCCAATCATGTCAGCGAGCGTGTCCTGGCTGATTTTGGGGATGGTGGTTTCCGGCGCGCCTTCCTTGCCGAACTGGGCCAGTAGAAGCAGAGCGCGGGCCAGGCGTTTTTCACTGGAATTAAAGAGCTGGTCCACCAGATCTTCCTGCACGCGGGCGTTGCGAGCCAGCAGATAAGCGACAAAAAGCTCAGAGAACAATTGCTCTTCATGCAGCACGCGGACCATTTCAGCGCGCTCAATCCGGAGCACGGTGGCGGGGGTAAAAGCTGTGGCCGTGGCCACGCGCATAATTTTCAGGGCCGTGATGCATTCTTCGCCCAGAAACTGCTTTTCTCCCAGCAGGGCGATGGTGGCTTCCTTGCCCACTTTGGAGATTACGGTGAGCTTGATCTTGCCTTTCTGGACATAAAAGACCGCATTGGCAGCTTCACCCTGGGCGAAAATGGCGTCGCCCTTTTTCAGCTCAGAAACGGTCCGGCCTGTACCGGCTTCAGACAGGAAGGTGAGGGCATTGAATACCGGGGTGCGGCGGCGTGTTTTGACGGCTTTTTTCAAGTTCTCCTGATGGTAGCCACGGGGCGAAAAATGCGCTGTTCAATATTGAGCAGGTGTCTTTTTGATAAAAACTTGTTCCATTTGGAACACTTCACGCATATCAGGCCGGGGGCGTGAAGAACTTCATCGCGGCAGGGAATCAGAGTAAGCCAGGCCGGCAGAGGCCGCTTTGGCTTTGTGGCTTTCTTCCACGTGGACTTTGAAATCCGCAGTTACTTTCTGGAGCCTCTCCTGGGACGTGAGCTTGCCGCGGACAGAAAAAGCCTGACGGCAAATGGAGCAGCGCCATGCCACGGGGTTCCCGTCGATTTTGTCCACAACGACTAACTGAGGCATTTAGGTACAGCATCGCACATATGGGAGGGGGTTGGCTGTGCAATAGTGCACAGGCGGGAAGGATCGGGTGATCGGGTCATCGCCGTGATCGGGTGATCGGAAAAGCAAAAGCTCAACCACAAAGGACACGAAGGACCACGAAGGGGCTTGTTCTTTGTACTATTTCGCTATTGATTCACTTACGAAAATTAGCTATATTTTCGGCAGCGCTTTAGGGCGTGAGTGGAAAAGATCTTTGAAAACTTAGCATTTGGCCATCAGCCGGTCAGCAATCAGTCAAAAGCCGGGGGAAATATGAGGTGAAAAACGGCTTCGACAGTCTTGTGACTGGCTTATGACAGCCTTGTCATAAGCTTGTGCTTGCCTTGTTGAATGGAACAAGCCTTTTGTTTGCAGCACGGGCGCAAAAATAGGGGGGTGGGGTCTGGCTGAGAGATGTCGGCTGAGGGCCACAGAAATTGGCAAGTGGGTAATTTGAAAACCCTAATAGCAAAAGCCACATGAGCATGGTGGGAAACAAATCTTACCGCTGACCCAATGATGTAAGCGAGCCGAAACAGTTTGCACTGATTTCACGTGATGAAAATGGTCTCGAAAGTGTACTGCACCCCGAAAGTGAGACAGTAAAAGAGTGTCACAATTAGCGAAAGGAGCTGAGAGTGGCAAAGAGGGAAGGTGCGGGAAATCGTGGTCCGGAGTTCTGGGCCGAAGCGGTAAAACGGATGAATGCGGGCGAGAG